>JAUXGE010000042.1 GCA_030622435.1 Planctomycetota bacterium | reverse complement strand
CGACTGGCCTACCTCTGGCTGGCAGACAACAAGTCGTTTCCCCGGGCTTTGACACGAGAGACAGGCTCTATCTCTGGCGGCGCTACGGCGCCTGGGTTTACAGAGGCAGCAACCGTCGGCTGAAAAAGAAGCACGGACCATCGCCTGGACTCATATCGCGGCATGGAAGCCGTTGTCACTACGGTCGCAAGGTGTACTCTTCGGAGTTGGCAATGTCGGCGCGGAGTTGTTCGTGGTTGATCTTGGATCCCATGGCCACGATGTCGAACACGAGCGACGATCCCTCCTCGAAATAGCCCCGTTTTCGGACCCCGAGTTCAGCGTTCTTGAAGAGTTCACTGACGCGATCGATCGTGTCGTCGGTCTTGGGCGTGATGAAGTGGTATTCCTGAATGTCGCGGCGCTCGCCGACCCAGTGTTCCACGAAGTCGAAAAAGAGCAGCGCGACAAGGATCACGAGGGTCCCGAAAGTGGCAAGCGCAAACAGGCCGAAACCGGCAGTCATGCCGATGGCGGCGACGGCCCAGATCGTCGCCGCCGTCGTCAGACCGAAGACGTCCTGTCGATAGTGGATGATCGCCCCGGCGCCGAGGAAGCCGATGCCGGTGACGATCTGCGCGGCGATGCGCGTGGAGTTCCAGTCGGGACCGCCGACCAACTCCGACGCGATAGTGAAGATGCACGCACCGAGACATATGAGCATGATCGTGCGCAAACCGGCCGGCTTGTCGTGCAGCTCCCGCTCGAAGCCGATCAGCCCGCCAAGAATGACCGCGGCGACGATACGTATGACGTACTCCATATCCGGCCAGAGATAGTCACGCGCAATGTCAATAAGCCATGCTGACATGGTCATCAACAGTGAATAGCGAATGGCGAATGAAGGATTGCGAAGGGCGGCCGCATCCAGGGGGGGCCGCCACCCGTCGTGGCCCGCGCCCCGTCATCCCTCATTAGCAATTCGCCATCTGTAATTCGCAATTCGTAATTCGTAATTCGTAATTCCTTACCTACCACCGCTCCGTCGTACTCTTGCCTTGCAGGAACAGTTGGAGGTAGTCACGTCCTCCGGCCTTGGAATCGGTGCCGGACATATTGAATCCGCCGAACGGCTGCACATCCACCAGTGCGCCGGTGCACTTGCGATTGAGGTAGAGATTGCCCACGTGCAACTCGTGCCGGGCGCGCTCGAGCCGCAGCCGGTCCTTCGAGAGGAGGGCTCCGGTCAGACCGTACTCCGTACCGTTGGCAATGGCGAGACCCTCGTCGAAGTCCTTGAACTTGATGACGGCCAGCACCGGACCGAAGATCTCCTCCTGGGCGATCCGGGCATTTGGTGCGATGTCGGCGATGATAGTCGGTGGGATGAAATAACCCTTGCCGGGGACGTTTCCGCCGCCGAGGACGGTCCGGCCTTCGTTCCCGCCGATCGTGACGTACTCACCGATCTTGTTGTAGGCGGATTGGTCGATCACGGCACCCATGAAGAAGTTCTCGGGCGAAGCCGTGTCCCCAACAGTGATCTTGCGGGCACGGGCGACGACGCGGTCGAGCAGGTCGTCGTAGATGTCCTGGTGGGCGATCAGCCGGCTGCACGCGGAACACTTCTGCCCCTGGAAGCCGAACGCCGCGGCGACGACCCCCTCGGCCGCAGCCTCGATGTCGGCCGTCTCGTCGACCACCATGCAGTCCTTGCCACCCATCTCGAGGACCGTGCGTTTGAGCCAGATCTGCCCGGGTTGAACCTTGGCGGCCTTTTCGAAGATGCCGGTGCCGACCTCGCGTGAGCCGGTGAACGAGATGAATCGTGTCAGGGGATGGCACACGAGGCCATCGCCCACGGTGCTGCCCGGACCAGGCATGAAGTTGAGTACGTGCTTGGGCAGACCGGCCTCGTGCAGAATCTCGACGAGTTTGGCCGCTACCACCGGTGAGGTGCTGGCCGGCTTGAGCACAATGGCGTTGCCCGTCACCAGCCCGGCCGTCGTCATGCCGGCGCAGATCGCCAGGGGGAAGTTCCACGGCGGAATCACCACACCGACGCCGAGCGGAATGTAACGGAGTTCGTTCTCCTCACCGGGAAACGGCGTCACCGGGTGCGCCCCACCCAGGCGCATCATCTCGCGCCCGTAGAAGTCGAGGAAATCGATCGCCTCGCACACATCGGCGTAGGCTTCGATCCAGCTCTTGCTTTCCTCGAAAACCTGCCACGCGGCCAGTTCGTATACGCGACGGCGCATGATGTGCGCCCCTTTGAGGAGGATGCGGGCTCGGGCGTCCGGATCCCAGCGCGACCACTCCTTGAACGCCTCGGCCGCTGTTTTGACGGCCTTGTCAGCCAGATCGGCATTCGCCTTGGCCATGGTTCCGACGACGCGGTCGGGATTGGCCGGGCTGACAGAGTTGAACGTATCGCCGGGCGTGACTGCCTCACCGTTGATCCACAAGGGGTAGGTACGACCCAGTTCGCCCTCGACCTGCTCGAGGGCGGCGAGCATCTTCGATCGGGGTTCGTCCTGGCTGAAGTCCACATAGGGCTCAGGAGAATAAGGGGGCAACATCGGTTCACTCCGTGTTCATGTATAAAGGGTCAGGATGGCAAAAGCGGCGCACCGGCCCACCGGACTCATGGCCCGGGGATGTCGGCACCCGTCCGTCTGGTGAGTTTGTACACGATGCGGTTCGGCTTAGCCAGTCCTATCCCGGCACCGACCCCGCCTGATATTTCTACTTCCCGAATGTGTCTTGGAGTCGTTGCGGGCAGGTACCGTAGCGGCCGACCCCAGTGTCGGCCGTGGAACAGCAAGCCATGCGGGTGAAACTGGTGGCTTGCCCACCAGTGTGTGACGGATGTCACGCCCAAGCGCAACGCGAACATGCAGCGACGTTCCTTGTGGACGGCGCTTTTCCTTGCCTGTAACACCCGACCCTGTGTCGGCTGTGCCTATCTCAGCGGACTGCTACGGAAGGGTCGCGTTGAGGTACACGTCGTAGGTGCCGGCACCATTGAGCAGATCGACCACGCGCAGGATGTCCGGCGGACCCGCTACGCCCGACCGGTCTACGTCTGTCGACCAGATTGGCAGATCGACGACGCCGTTCATGACGTCGATGATGCGAAGGATGTCGGCCGGGGCACTGGTCCTGTCCGCGTTCACGTCGGCCGGAAGGTACCCCAAACTGATCGAAGTCCCGCTGGCGACGTGCGTAACCGTCGTCCAGGCACCGGGAGAGACCGTCCGGTCCAGCGTAATGCGCACCCAGCGGTCCTCGCCCTCGACCTGTGTGACGGAAGCAACGGCTGGAGGTGGTCCTTCGCCACCCTCTTGCGTGACCGAATACTCCGCATTCAGCACGTCCGCAATGTCGGTCAAGGGACCACCGAACATCAGGTCGACCGACTGCCACCCGGCCGGATCCGATCCGTCCGGTTCCGAAGGCTGCCGCGCGTCGATCGCCCCGTCGGGAGGCGAGCTCACGATGACACGCACCGGTCCGGCGTTGAGAAGGGCCTGGTGCGCGTTGATCCGGCCATGGCCGTATTCGTCATCCCGCCCTACGGGGCCGAGGTCGTCGGCCGTCTCCGTGAGCAGTGTCCGGAGGTCGTCGTGCGTGAGGGACGGTACGAAAGACTTCGCCAAAGCGGCCAGCCCCGTTACCACAGGAGTCGACATCGAAGTACCGCTCATGGCTCTGTAGCTCGTCGTTGATAACCAAGACGTGGACCAGATGTAATCGCCCGGGGCACAGACGTCGATTTCGGGACCGTAGTTGCTGCTCCAGTGGTGACTGGTGTTCGTGTAGAGCGCCAGGACGTCTTGGTTGTTGGTGCCGCTGACGGCCATGCAGTTGGCGAAGTGAGCCGGCCATGTGACCTTTCCTGAGCACCACCCGTTGTTGCCACCGGCAGCGACGACGAGCACGCCGTTGTCGTAGGCGTAATCGATCGCGGCCTGGAAGAACTCGGAAGGAGGGATGAACAGGGGCGGTTCGTCGTAGCACCACTGCAGGCTGATGTTTATGACGTCTGCGCCATTGTCGACGGCCCAGATCACGCCCTCGGCGGTATCCGATTCGTTCCCCGTGTCGCCGATGAAGACACGTACCGGCATAATGTATGCGCCCCAAGTCACGCCCGCTACGCCGATCCCGTTGTTGCCGCTGGCCGCGACGATGCCGGCCACATGTGTGCCGTGGCCGTAGCCGTCGACGGTCCCATCCCAAGGCCGACTGGTCGTGTTTGTCCCCGCGACCATGCGACCCGTGAACTCCGCGTGCTCGTTGACGCCGGTGTCCACAATCGCAACCGTCACGGTTCCGAGACCACCGGCGTGGAGTGCCCACGCCTCCGGAGCATCGATGTCCGCATCGGGCAGCCCGTTGAGATAAGACCCGGTGTTGTGCAGGCCCCACAACCAATTGAACATCGCATCGTTGGGGATCAACTGAGCAATGTGCCCGATCCCGTCGACCTCCGCCAACTCGACCTGATCAGTCAACTCCGAGAGCGCCGCCGCCATGGCTCCTGTGTCCGTGCCGTCGGGAACCTCGAGAACGAACGTCCTGTCTAATCCATGTCGAGTTGCGATATCCCCGCGCGCTAACGCATGCCTGCACACCGAGCGCATACCGACCACACCCCACTGATCCCAAGCGTCCCTGAGCGCGACTCCGGCCCGGTCCGGAGGACTTTGCCGGAAGTCGGCGACATGGAGCGTGGTTGGATTCTGCACGGCACGTCGTCGTGCGGCAACGACAGGTTCACTAACAACCTTCGGAGCGAACCTCACTATAATCCGCGAGGAGGAGTATTCTCCCGTTTGCAAGGCACTGTCATCGCGCTGTCCATCGAAACCAATGGCTCGTTGTGGGACAGACGCACTGACAGCAACTATGGCAACACCCATCAGCACTAGTGATCGAAGAACGTTTGTCATTTCAGGACCCCATATCCAGCCGCGTCAGTCCAACCACACACGTCCGGGCAGCGAACTCTTGTGCCAAAGTCGTCGTAGAATCCGTCCGATTGTGTTGCGCACACTCAAACCACAGCCCGGTGATGCAACTGACAGACGGCTCCCCAGGATTATTCGCTATGGCGACTGCCCCCCCACTGTCCAGGCTTGGCGGATGATGTCTTAGGACCTTGCAGATGCCCCTCTCAGTCAACGTCGAATCATAGCGATTCGGGGCGTTGTTATCAAGGTGCGGAAAGACCTCCCATGGGGCCTGCGTGTGGTCATAATGTGTGAAATTTGGCCATCCAGCAGCCCTTCTGAGATTATAGGGGCTCGTGTCCGGTATTGCTTCGTTGCCTGTCGATCCATGCTCGGCTAGCCTGTTAGCCATGATGAAAACATGCCCTTCGAACGCTTGCGCGCGCGTCTTATCGGTCGTGGTTGGTTTGCCGGTTGTTCTTGCGGTGCAGGGATGCGAATCACCCGGGCCTAAGCGCCCGAGTGCCCCCACCCAAGTCGACCGGCTAATGCAGGTCTATCCGGAGCTGGGGAGTGGCTGCTTCGTTGTCATCGCGGACTTCGAAAACCCAGTCCACATGGAGCTCATCCGGCTCGACAGCGATTCGGACCGGGCGAAATGCCGGCTCGACTCCAGCAAGGGACGAGCCGAGACCGGTTCGGGCTGTTTGCGGTCCACTATCGCGTCGGCCAACGACACCATCGTCATCAGCAACCAGGGAGCCTCCAACTGGTACCTCAAGCGCGACTGGAGAGAGTATGACCTGCTGCTGATGAGCATCCATTCCCCCGTGGCGCGGTTATCGGCCTCGATCAGTGTGACAGGCGGGCCGGAGGATGAACGGTCCACCACTTACACATCCATTACGCTGGATCGCGGATGGAACGTCGTGCGGTTGGATCTCGCATCGATCGGCGAAAACATCCCACTCGACGACGTGCGGGAGATACTTGTGGGCGTTTCGGGTGCGTCGAAGCCGGTAGAGATTATCCTGGATGATATTCTGCTGGCCGCAAATCGCGCCGATCTGCTGGGTGACTCCGCGCAGCGCAACATGGGGCTGTACGTGCGGCGAGCGGGCAGGCGATGGAAGGTCGGTGCAAGCGGTCATGGCACGGGGTTCGAGCTGACCTTTGCAAACGGGGAGATTATCGAGTGGTTCCAGACTGACTCCGATCCCCATCACCTGCGAAATCTCCTGGGGCGTGCTTCGCTGGGCCCGCGTCCCGTGGTGGTAGGTGAACCCGGTTCGGATGAGGTTGCGGCCGCCACTCCGGGGCAGGCGGTCGTCGTTCAATCGAAGATCGTGGAGATGAACGCCGTTCGAGCCGTGGTGGCTTCGGAATGGCGGTTCGGGGATGATGCCGAGGCCGTTCGAGGCTCGCCTGATGATCGACCCTTCCAAAGATGGATGTATACGATCTATCCTACCGGACAGCTTTACGTGGGTGTCGAAGCGACGGCGGCAACAAAGACATGGCAACCGCCGAACCTGGGCCTCGCCGTAACGCTGGCGTCTGCACCCGGGGATGAGTTCAGGATTCATCCGGGATCGGCATCGATGGAAGGAGCATCTGCCCGAATTCCCACTTACGCGACGGCGCACCGAGAGAGTGGCGGCGCGTTGCTGCTGTACGCCGTGGCGGATCGCGCGGACCGGGCGGTGCGCATGCTCCGATCCGACGTGCCGGTGGGCGGCGAATCCGATGCCGCTGATTACACGTCGCTGGTTGCCGTCGCCGATCAGGGCGAACGGGCGGAGCACCAAGCCGAGGCGTGGGCGTGTCACATTCTCCTCGCGTCAGCCGGTGGGATTCAGGACGAAGAGGTTCGCGCGCGGGTGGCGGATTATGACAAACCGGTGGCACCACGGATCGAGATCGGGTCGCTTGTAGCCTCCACGGAACCATACGGCGGAAAGGACGGATTCGATCCGTCCACCGGATGTCACGTTATCGCCCCGGACGGGGACCTCGTGCGTTTTGTCGTGGACGGGCGCCGTCAACCGCGATTCTCTCCGGTGTTTCGGGTCGTCGATACGGCCGACCGCGAGGCCTGGGTTTACGTCGATCATCTGGTGTATGATCGCGTGGCACGCGACGCCCGTGGGAATCTCGTGTTTCAGCTTCCCGGCACGGTCCGAGATTCGACGATGGTGGAAGTCCATCTGAGATCGCGCGATGCCGGCGAGTGACATGTTGTCTGATGGTTATTCGCCGAGCCGACTTTCCCACTCGGGCTCCGTCGGTTCAATGAAAAGGCGCACATAGCTCTCGTAACGTTCGGGATGGATGTGTCCCTGCTCCACGGCCTCGATGACCGCACAGCCGCTCTCGTGTGTGTGTGTGCAGTCGGGGAACTTGCAGTTCGGTACGTGGTCGAGGAACTCGATGAAATGAGCCTCGAACTCATTGCGGCCGATGGTCGATAGATCGAAGGATCGAATGCCCGGCGTGTCGACGACATAGCCGCCAATATCGAGTCGAATCAACTCGGCCGTCGAAGTCGTATGCTTCCCCTTGGACGTCTGTTCGGTGATGTCGCCCGTCGCAAGCTGCAATCCCGGCTGCAAGACGTTGAGGAGTGAACTCTTGCCGACGCCACTCTGCCCGGCAATCACGCTGGCCTTGCCCTGCAATGCCGCTCGCAACGAGTCTATCCCTTCTCCCGTCGCGGCGCTCGTACAGAGCGTCCCGTAGCCCAGATGGACGTACCGATCCAGCAACTGCGTCGCGAAGCCGCCGGTGTCGAGATCCACCTTGTTCATACAAATGACGGGTGTGATCTCGCCCGCGCGAGCGGCCACGATGTAACGGTCTATCAGGTGCGGCTTGGGTGAAGGCTGATTGGCCGAACTGACGATCACTACCTGATCCACGTTGGCGACAATGGTTTGAATTCGCCTTCTGACACGGCGACGAAGCTGCCCGGATCGCGGCAAAACAACCTCGATCACTCCCTGCTGAACCACCCCCCCACTCCGATCGTGCAGGCGGAAAAGCACGCGATCGCCCACGGTTACAGGATGCCGCTCCTCGACGAGCCGGGTGCGAAGAATCCGTCGCACGGTGCAGGGTAGGATCCTCTCCCCGTCATCCACGTCCGCATACAACCCGCGCATCGCGATGACGGTTCCACGAGTGAGCCCCTCCGGAATCTCGCTCGGATCCTCGTTAACGGTGACGGTCCGCCGGCGTGAGAGCTCGCCCTTACCGGTCAGACTCTCGCCGGCCACGGCATCGACGGCGCCGTCCTCACCCTCGCGATGCTCTTTTGTCCAGTTGGTTTGTCGGCGCCTGGCCGACCGGTTCCGTCGGAGGGCAACGCGGACCTTCTTGCCGCCTTTCGGCCGCCGTTTTGGGGTTGGTGAACCCATGAACGACCATTGTCCGAGATTTGGGCAAGTCGTGTCAAGCGGATTCCGCCGGACCCACAAGCGGCGGTTATTGCGTCGCATGAGCAGTGGGAATATAGTGTCTGACGAGCTGTGGAAGCACCTGGTCTCGTCACTGCCGGCAGCTGAGGCGCCCGGACAAGGAGAACGTCGTGAGCACGCATTTCGGTGACCGTTTGATTGACGCCATCCGCGAGAAGAACGCTCCTGTTTGCGTCGGGCTCGATCCGCTGATCGAACGATTCCCCAAGGCCTTGCTGCAAGACGTCGGAATTCCCTTGACTGCCGCCGGTGCTGTGGAACCCGACGTGGATCCCGCCATGTGCG
Organism: Planctomycetota bacterium; assembly: GCA_030622435.1. Taxonomy (GTDB): domain Bacteria; phylum Planctomycetota; class Phycisphaerae; order UBA1845; family UBA1845. Next base: position 9,166 of record JAUXGE010000042.1, on the reverse strand, counting down.
CGAAGGCAATGCGCGCCTTCGGCCAGGAGATAATCCGCGCCGTCGCTCCGCACGTTCCGGTGGTCAAGATCAACATCGCCTTCTTCGAGCGTTATCACGCCGACGGTCTCCGCGCATATTTCGACCTGGTACGGTTTGCGCGCGAGGCGGGCATGATCGTGATCGGAGATGTCAAGCGGGCGGACATCGGCCACTCCTCCACGCAATACGCCCAGGCCCATCTCCTGGACGTCCCTGGCGCCGATGTCGCTGCTCCCGACGCGATCACGGTGAATCCATATTTCGGCTTCGACACTATCCGCCCGTTCGTCGACATCGCACGTGCGGAGGGGCGCGGACTGTTTGTCCTGGTGCAGACGAGCAACGAGTCGGCGGCCGAAGTGCAGAACCTGGTGCTGCCCGACGGCCTGAAGCTCTGCGAGCAGGTGGGCAAGCTCGTGCAGACCTGGGCGGGCGGCGAGGGGCTGGTCGGGCGCAGCGGCTACAGTTGCGTCGGCGCCGTCGTTTCCCCGCGCGATCTGGACTCGACCGAGCGCATCCGGACGTTGATGCCGCAGTGCCTGTTTCTGGTTCCGGGTTTCGGCGCGCAGGGCAGGACCGCCGCCGAAGTGGCGAAGTGTTTTCGGTCCGACGGAACCGGAGCGATCGTGAACGCTTCCCGCAGCGTGATCTATGCCCATAACATTGCGCCTTATTGCGACCGTTGCGGTACGGACTGGACCCGGGCAGTCGAACAGGCGTGCAAGGATCTCGTTATCGCCATTCGCGACGTCGTGCCTCATTGACGCAACGAACCGCTTGTTGATGTGCCGGGTAGGCTTATAGTCCGCACCGATAAGCAGACGGCTTTCGACAGAGCCGATCGACTGATTACCGTACCCCTTACGACAAGTCTTCGTTGTGGACCACGACCGCGTTCGCATAATGCCCGTGCGCACCGACGCCCCGGCACGCAACACCCAATAATAGTGACACTCGGTGTCAGTACGGCAACCGACGGCTGTGCGTTGGACCGGGATCCGGACCAACCGATTGCGTCCGGGAAACACTGCGCGATTGCAGCTATAGTGCCACGCATTGTCAGTTCAAGAATGAACGCCCGTAGACGGCTTCAGTCACATAATCATGTTGATCGAATCGAACATCAACGGCGGCGTCATGACGACTCGCGTGAGTGAGAATGGGAACGCGAGTTGACGAAATCGGACCAGTGAGGATTTTTTCAAGATGGGACTCGATCTGATCGCAGTGACACCCGATGGCAGTTTCGGAATAGCTTTCCTGGGGCTGCAGGACAAGCCGAAGTGCCGATCATGAGTTCCGATACTTGTTCCGGCGTGAATTGGGGGTTTCGACATGGCATTGACGGTTACGAACACGAACACGATTCAGCTGCTCAATATCCTCAACAGGAACTCGGCAGCACAATCGACCAGCATGAGACAGTTGACCACCGGCAAGCGCATCAACGTTGGAAAGGACGACCCCGCCGGGATGATCGCTCTCGAAAACCTGAACGCCGAACTCAGGGCGGTGGGAGCCTCCCTGACCAACAACCAGCGAACCGACTCGATGCTCACCGTGGCCGACTCGGCGATAGGTGAGATCTCGTCGTTGCTCGGCGAGATCGAGACACTGGTGATGTCCAGCACCAGTGATGCCAACCTGACCAAATCCGAGATCGCCGCGAACCAGTCGCAGATCGACGATGCCCTCACGGCGATCGACAGGATCGTCAGCACTACGAACTTCAACGGGAAGAAGCTGATCGACGGCAGCTTCACGATCCAGACTGCCGGCGTCGCCGGAAACTCCTACCTCAGCAACCTGCGCGTTTTCTCGCGCAGCCAGAGCACGAGCGACACCGTCCTGACCGTGAACCGTGTGGCGTCCGCCCAAGTCGCTACAGGCACATTCGCCAGTATGGGCGGCGCATCGACGACCCGTACCTCCGGATCGACCCAGGTCGTTATCCAGGGGAGTCTCGGGACCGCCACAATCACCATCGCAAGCGCCCAGACACAGGCCCAGGTCGTCAGCACGATCAACCTGGCCAAGTCACAGACGGGCGTCTCCGCCATCCAGGTCGCAGGCAGCGTCAGCCTGAACTCGACCGCCTACGGCACGGATGCGTTTGTCAGCGTCGAGGTGCTTTCCGGAGGATATATCAACAGCACCTACGGAACGGCGACGAGCGACGGCAGCACGGCAAACGATATCCAGAACGTCAGCAAAACCTCCGGAGTCGATGCCAACATCACGATCAACGGCCAGAACACCGCCGGCGATGGGCTGGACATTGCCTACAGCGCCAACGGCACCAGCATGGAATTCACCCTCGGGACGGCGTTCGGAACCGGCAATACGGGCGCGACAACCTCGACATCGTTCACGGTCAAGGCATCCGGCGGTGCCACGTTCCAACTCGGAACGACAGCCAGCACACGCCAGACCATCGGCCTCAACTCCCTCGGTACACACATGCTCGCCGGTGGAAACGGAACCCAGCGACTATCCGAACTCCGCTCCGGCGAGGCGGCGGACCTCAACACCGATCCGGCCTCCGCGCTCTCCGCCGTCCGGGACGCCATCGGCGAGGTGGCAAGCATCCGGGGAAGACTCGGCGGATTCCAGAAGTTCCAGGTCGGTGCTTCCATCGCGTCCCTCCAAGCCGCCCAGGACGGACTTAACTCGGCCGCCAGCATCATCGGGGATACGGACTATGCAGTCGCGACGGCCAACCTCAACCGCGAGACGGTCCTGATACAGTACGGCATCCAGCTCCTCGGCGTTGTCAATCAGCAGGCAGGGCAGATCCTGTCGCTGCTGTAAGGAACGGGTTTCCCGAAGTAAGCCCGCAATAGAGCGGAGCGGCAGCGGGGGACCGCTCGGCAAGCACAATGCGGCGGCTCGAAGAACAAGACGTTCGAGCCGCCGTATCATTTTTTGGAGGGCGCCGGTTGACGCCGGGGTGTCGGCACGACTTGCCCGCGCTGCGTTTGGCCATGGCACCCTCGACGAGGCCGTCCCTCACGTAGCGCGGGTGCCATGGCCAAGACCCGGCGAAGCCGGGCGCGGCCATGTTCGTCGCAGGCCTGCGGTCTCCGTACACACCTCACTACTGACACGGCAGTGTCACACAATGGTATCCGGACGGGCGGCCCACGGCTTTAGCCGTGGGGGAGTCGAATTCCGTCTTGCAGGTGAACCACACCCTCAGCCGATTGGGTGCGTCGTGGACGCACCCTACAGCTACCCCAGTCTACTCGTTCCGGCGGGTGATCCACCACTGAGCGAGTAGCACAAGCAGGAAGGTCAATCCACCGCCGACGGCGCCGGCGCGAAGACGTTCATGGAGATTGACGGGACGACCGATCACTCCGGCGGAGACGAACTCGACCGGGGACTCGGGGGCTGCAGCCGTCCGTTGGACCTCGAGTTCGTGAAGGCGGTCCGTCGTCACGCTAAGGTCGTCGTGAGTGAGCTTCAGCTTGGCCGCGGCGATCTCCGCTTTCAGGACAGCGCGGAGGAAAGCCTCGGAGGTTTCGGCGCTGAGGTTCAGCTCGTCCTGGAGGGCGAGCAGGGCGTCTACTGTCTCGTCCGTGGCGGTACGTACCTGCTCGACGAGCGCCTCGGCCTCGGTGAGTTCCTGAATCCGGCGATCCCGTGCCCGCTTCGCCGCCTTCGCCTGCAACACCTCCTCGATCCGGCCGACGCGTTCCTGCGAACGACGTCGCAGTCCACGAGCCGCCCTGAGTGCGACATCAAGCTGAAAGTTGTCAGGCGTTTCGAGCGTGCCCGCCGAGAACTCGAACCGGTGATGCGCCGCCTGCATGGTCTCGAAAGCCCGGATCAGGTTCGACTGGAACACGTGATGCCGGGCGCCGTCGGTCGAATCCTCGCCGACGGCTCGGACCTCGGACCGCATAGACGCCAGGCGCTTCGCCGCGGTGAACAGAAAATCGTTCAACTGGCGCCTTACGCGATGGTAAACGTCGAGCACTTCTCCGCTGTAGGGATCGATATCCAGCTGCCCAAGAGTGACGAACTCGCGGTTCCACGCACCGGCAAACTCCTCGATCAGTTCCGCGTAAGGTCTGACGACGATCGCCGGCGTTTCCGGTTTTGCTGCGACGTCAGGCAAGCTCTCGGACTGACGAGGTTCTGACACAAACCCATCCAACTCTTCGGTGGACAGAGTGAGCTGCTCGAGGGGACCACCCGATTGTTGCCAGACATCCAGGAGGTGTGCCTTGAGTTCCGACAGATTGACAGCCAGCTCACTCAGATCCTGCTGGAGGGCGGCGTCGGCTTCGAGTGCGGCTTGCCGCCGCTGGGCCTCTACCAACCCGTGCGCGGGCGTCGGCTCGGCGTGAAGCTGCTCGGTGTGCTCGGACGCTTCGGCAAGCTGGCGCCGCGCAGCGTCGAAGTCCGAGCGCAGAGCCCGCCAACGGACGAGAAACGCGGCGCGATGCTCGGACGGATCCGTGTCGGGAAGGGCGAGAATGGCGGCGTCGACCTGCTCCTGCGTCTCGGTGAGCCGTGCCTGAAGGCGGGATGCGTACTGCGATAGGACGTCTTCCGCTGGTGTCGGAGTCGCGCGGGCGGTACGAGCGGCGTCCAGCATCTCGGCGCAGAACCCCAACGCTATCTCACGGACCCGTTCAACACCGGCCTGCCGATCAGATGTGGTCAGACAAAAGCGCAGCATGCCGGATTCCGGCGAATCGACGAACCATCGCTGCGGGGCACCAGGGAGCCCCGGCGAATCGGCAGTGCGATCCCAGGCGTAATCGAGCAGCTCTCTGCGGTGAACCGCGAAGCGGTTGCCCGTTACCGACCCGGCAGCTCGCAGTGTGGCCTGGCAGCAGTATTCGAAACCTCCTGCGAAGGTCAGCGCCCCGGCGACGGCAAGGGCTGCCACCGACGCCAGAACGATGCTCGGGCGGCGGTAGGGCGGACGAGAACCGGCAATCGACCGTGTGTACCAGTCGGACGCCGCCGAAAGTGCTTGCAGCGGTGTGGCCCCCGCCATGCTTCGGCGGGTGCGCCGCGCGGCTTTGAGTGGGCGCCCAGGCCGGCGCTCCATCGGCGTCGTATCCGGGTTCAACTGTCAGCTCCTCAGGATCGTTTCAATCCGGTCGCGATCATCCTCCTTGATTGTCCAGCCGACACCGCCAGCGTGCTCCAGCACTTGTGACGGGCGCTTCGCTCCGATGATCGGCGCGGTTATGCCGACGTGGGTGGTCGTCCAGTTGACCACAAGTTGTGTCACGGTTTTGTCATACCCGGCCGCGATTTCCACGAGTTGTTCCACAACGTGGAGGTTGCGTCGGAATCGTTCTCCAATGAACTCCGGATCACGGGCGCGGACGTCCGTAAAGCGGCTCTCGGCCGAAAATTTGCCGGTGAGAAGGCCTTTGGCCAGCGGGCTGTACGGCAGGACGGCGATGTCGTGCTCGATGCAGAACGGGACGAGATCGTCGGCCGCCCGTAGGTTGAGCATGGAAAACGGTGGCTGGAGGGCAACTATGGGACCGAATTCCTGCGCCGCGGCGATCTGTTCGCAACTGTAGTTTGACAGGCCGATCGCCCGAATCTTCCCCTGTTCGAGCAGTGTGGTCAGGGCCCCCATCGTTTCCTGGCAGGGTGTTTCGGGATCGGGCCTGTGGCACTGATAAAGGTCGATCACATCCGTACGGAGCCGCCGCAGGCTCTCCTCGCATCCCCGCAGAATGCACTCGCGGGACAGGCATCGTGGCGGCACCTCATCCTTCGACTTGGGGAAAAGGAGCCCGCATTTAGTGGCCAATATGACCTCATCCCGACGGGCGTGAATGGCCTTGCCGACGATCTCCTCGCTGTGCCCCAGGCCGTAGATCGGGGCCGTATCGATCAGATTGATTCCACAATCGAGCGCCTGGTGGATGGTGGCGATGGACTCCCGATCGTCAACGTACCCCCAGGTCTCGACGTGGCCGCCCATCGCCCAGGTGCCCAGGCCTATGGAAGACACCTCCAGCCCACTGCTGCCGAGGGGACGCCGTTGCATTTGTATGGTCCTTGCCGAAAGAGCAGTGTTCCTGCTACTGGGAGCGGGTTCCAATCAGGTAGGGAAACAAAGCCAACCGTCAACCGCTATCCTACAGAACGCCGTTCGAACAGGCAACTGTCGCGAGGAATTCGCGCTAAATCGGGGGACTTCTGTGGATTATCGACCCCTGCGAGAGCCCGTTCAAGCTTCGCAGATCGCGCCGGGGAAACGGTCGCTCCGATCCGCCAGGCGGCTCGTTCGGCGTGCAGCGTCAACTGGCGGCCGGTCGCAGGATGTGTTGCAGGCGTGACGCAGCGCTATCGAGAAAACCTGTGAGGCTGGGGACGCCGGGCACGGACTCATCACGCAGCACGCCGATCGTCTGCGGTTCAGCCTTCCGGCTCTGTCAGGAACAGATCCCTGTCAGACACCTGCCGGAAGAAGTACGATCGTGGCGGATGGCGCAGCCGCCCGTGCGGGAGCGGCCACCGCGGGCTCGCGGATGGGGTTCTAGCGGTACAGCGCAAGGTCATCATAAACGCGTAGCGCAGGCATCTTGCCTGCATCGTAATCGCAGCTCGTGCAGGCTGGAAGCCTGCGCTACAAACGACCTTGCGCTGTACTGCTAGCTTCGTGCGGTCGGCTTGATTCGGGAATCGATCGTGGATCGTCAGGATGACAATCTCATCGCCGCACGGCGTCTTGCGGCCTGCAGCGTAATCGTCGTCGTGTATTCGCTGGTGTTGACGGCCGGCTTGTTCATGCGCCTCCAGGCTCGGGCGTGGGGCTTTGTCCTCGGCGCCGGCGAAAAGGCCGCGTTGGTTTCGTCGATGGTCGCCCACGGCATCGTGTGCATGCTTGCACTCGGGCTGTTTCTGTGGAGCCGCCGTATCGAGCACGCTCATCCGGTCGCCCCGAAGCTCGTTCTGGCGGCCATGCCCGTGTTGCTTTTCGCCTCGGTGGACGGTGTTTTGAAGGTCCTGTTTCGCCCGCCGGCCGTTCATCCTTCCTTCTACGTGCCGCACCCGACAAGAGACTGGGCCTTCCGTCCCGGTTCAGTCGGCACCTACCTGGGTCAGCCGATGCGAATCAACGCCCATGGCCTGCCCGGTCCGGATGTTCCGTATGAGAAGGCCGACGACGAATACCGCCTCCTGTTTCTGGGGGATTCCGTCGCAGCAGGGTTCGGTGTGCCAGAGGCGGACTGTTTTGTGCGGCGGATTCCCACGATGTGGCGCGCCTCGGGCGCACCGGACACGATAACGGTCGTCAACGGCTCCGTGGTCTCCTACTCGCCGTGGCAGCAGGTGGACCTGCTGAGATCGGAGGGATGGCGCTATGATCCGGACGTCATTGTGCACGTGTTCTGCCTCAACGACTACGTCGAGAAGTTCCACCTCGTGCGGTTCGGCGGATACGCGTCGGGGCCGTACGAGTTCATCTCCCCCCTGCTCGTCAGGTCGGGCTGGTACTGGGCCCTCCACGCCATGCGGGCACCTTATCGCCTCGGCCATCGACACAGCAGGGACGAACTCCTCGACCGCTACGCGATCGCGCGCTTGATCGATGAATCCGATACCCCCGTATTCGAGGATGCTTGGCGCATCACATTCGAGAACATGAGCGAGTTGGTCGCCATCGCACGGAGGCTTCAGCGCCCCTTCGTGATCGTGTGTTTTCCTTACTCGGTCCAGATCGGACCCGCGGCGGTCGAGCGGCCGGCACCTCAAGCACGCCTCGCCGAGTTCGCCAGCGCGCACAGCGTACCCTTCCTCGACCTGTTGCCGGTGTTTCGGGACTACGCGCGTGACCATCAACTCACGGCAGAAGAACTGTTCTTGGACTCCTGCCATCCCAGCGCGATCGGCCACGGGATCGCGGCGACGGCCATCCACGCGTTCCTGGTCGAGCACGGGTTGGTGCCAGACTCCTCCGGCTCCGGTGGAGAATAGGCGCCCCTGCCATCTCGTTCCCCGGCACGAAGCGTTGCGTGGCGGTCACTCCCTGTGGCGGCCGACACGCACGGCCCAGTGGTAGGGTTCTTCCCGACGCACCATAACAATGTGGAGTGGCACATGCGCCGCGCGTTGGGTTCGGTTCTCTTTGACGACGAGGAGTTGGTCGCGAATCGCAAGATGCGAGACCCGGTCGCCAAGACCGAGGCGTCAGCGGCAGTGAAACGCAAGAAAGCGGAACGTACTACGGCCGATGGCCTCGGTGTCCACAGCTTCCATACCCTACTGGAGGAACTCGGTACACTCTGCCGCAACCGTTGCCGGATCCAAGCCGATCCGTCGGACAGCACCTTCACGCAAGACACACAGCCCACGCAGTTGCAGGCGAGCGTCTTCCAACTTCTGGGCGTGTAGTCAGTCCAGGGAACCCCTTTAGAATCGTAACGTCAGTCACCAACAGAGCTTACTTACTCCCTGCTACCGGAATTTCGTCTTAAACGCGGCGCGATCAGAACTGCGAGTGTTAACGAGCGGTCAATGCATATGCGATCGTGGCGATCTCGATGTGCCTGACCGCTCCATAGCTGTCGCGGTACTGATCAGCCGCCGGGTGGCCCATTGCGCGGGTGGCCCATCCCCGACTTGTCGGGGGTGGGGGAGTCGAATCCCGGTTTCTGATCGCGCTGTGTGCCACTGCTGTGTCAGCAGTGCGGGACGTGGCAACCGCTCCCTCACGGTCGCGGCTCGGAATATCGTCCTGTGGCACTACTGTGTCCGCATTGAAAATGTCGCCGTTGGGTCTGCGGACCCGACCTACGCCTACGCCTTGATCGTATGCCACTGCTGTGTCAGCCGTGCGATTGCCGTAAACGCGGCGCGATCGGAACCGCGGGTGTTAACGAGCGGTCAATGCACAGCCGGTGAAAACCGTGTTCTATGGGCCGCACAACGGCGGTTCACTCGGTGGCGGGAAGCCGGGCCCTGGATACGTATCACCCAGAAACGCACCGAGACAGTAGGTCACGTCCGTGATGTTGATTGCCTGGTCGGGCACACGGGCATCACCCGAAGGTGCCCCCTCGATATCGGCCCGCACCTTCCAGACACTGCCTACCAGGTTCTTCCATTTGTCGAGGATGGCCGTCACGTCCACGATGCCCGTAATTCCGTCCGGCGG
>JAUXGE010000010.1 GCA_030622435.1 Planctomycetota bacterium | reverse complement strand
GGGGGAAGGATGAAGAAGGAAGGATGAAAGATGAAGGATGAAGGATGAGTCGAAAGGTCTACGCGTGTGAAGCAGAAGTCCCCCGAGGTATGGTGGATTTGCGGCACCTGTCGTTAGACCGCACGGCGGACCCTACACGGCTAAAGCAGTGGACCACCAGGCGCACAATTGCGCCCCACAAACGGGAATAGATATAGTGTCCCTCGATTTTGGGAATAGATATAGTGTCCCTCGATTTTGCCTCGATTTTGCAGTGCATGGGCCAGACAGCCAAACCTGCTCAGGAGATGACTCACAGGAACAGGTAGTAACGTGCATGGCATGTCAGGATGGAGCCAGGGCCGGTGCTCCCTCGGAGGGCGCACCTACGATCTCCGGTCATGATTGAAGCAGGGCGGCTTGGTGTGTAGACTGGTGCCCGTGCAGAGGGAGAAAGGGCTTAGAGCGAGACGATCCAGAGGCGTGTTATGCGAACTGCAAACCAAAGTTCCGCATGTTTGCGGATCAGTCTAATTGCTGTTAGGTTGAGACGACCATGGTGACCGCGAACGTGATCCATCGAGTGTTCCGCTTGAAGGTGGGTGAGAATATCGGGACCGCGTTTGCCATCGCGGAGGGCGGGAAGGAATATCTTATCACCGCTCGCCACATCGCATCACCGTTGGTCGGACTCTGTGAAATTGAGCTCTTTCAGAAGGGTGCTTGGTCGCAATTCCAGGTCACTACGGTGGGTCACGCCACTGGAGATAGGGATATCTCGGTTCTGGCTCCGTTGAAACGCCTAACGCCGGTCAACCCGCTTCCGCTTCCGGTAGGGTCAGATGGATTGGTCTACGGACAGGACGCCTATTTCTTAGGGTTTCCATACAACATTCTCACCAAGTTCATTCTAGGTGGGCATGGCTTCCCACTACCGCTTGTCAAGAGGGTCACGGTCTCTGCATTCGATCAGGGAGCGTTTCTGCTAGATGGCCACAACAATCCGGGATTCTCGGGAGGACCTTTGGTGTTCCGCCCCTCGAATCACCGAGAATTCCAGGTCGCCGCGGTAGTATCGGGATATCAGGCTATAGAGGAGCCCATTCTCCTGCGCGGGCAACCAACCCCACTCAGTTATATGTACAACACAGGGATCGTTGTCGCATACGACGTGGGTGAGGCTATTTCACTTATCAAGGCAAACCCCGTTGGACTGGACCTTGGCGCTACCTAACTACAGTCTCGACCGGACGCCGATGAATCGGAGCGGCAAATCTTGAGGTGGTCGCAACGGCGCAGGTCACCCGACGAGGAAGCGAAACGTCTATGCGTGGGAGGCAGAAGTCCCCCGAGGTATGGAGGATTTGCGGCACCCGTCGTTGGACCGTACGGCGGAACCTACATGGCTAAGACAGTGGACGACCAGGCCCAGAAATGCGCCCCGTAAGCGGAAATAGTTATGGTGATCCCCGATTGCCGCGGGTGGGATTCCTGGGTTGGGCGTCTCGAAATCTCAGAGTGTCACACCGCATCGCGAAGCCGCTTGTCTCCAGACGTCGACCCAGTAGCTTTCTCGACCAGCGATCCCCCCGGGAAATAGGGAGAGTAGCGTCTCACCTGCGTGCACATGATTGAAATTCCGAATGACGCTCACAACGTCGTCCTTAGAAAGGCCGACGATTCCCGTCCAGCATGCTTCGATGTCCCAATCCTCTTGCTCATGGCCGCTAAGGCCATGAGCAGTGAGCACAGCGACTGAGCTACGAATCCGCTGGATAAGCTCCGGTGATCCAGACATCTTTGCTGGGGCCACCGCGCACAGACGTGACAGCCTTTTGTGCGTCAGCTTCGAGAAGGCCCGAGAGCTGTCGATCTCCCCGAATGAGGTGAAGACCTGAAGGTGGAATAGACGCGAGCAGACCATCGAGAGCGTGAGGCTTTCGTCGATACCCAAGGTTCGATATTGGTCCTTTACGTGATACATGTAGACGGACTGAGGACAGAATGCGTTCGACACGTCCAAGATGGCGTTTACTCCGATGCCTGCCTGCCTGATCAGAATCTTAGGTGAACGATAATGGTCCTCAGGTTTGTAGTTGATCCCCGTGGCTGATGTGTCGATGCATCGGACCGCCGGGACTGAGTAGCGTCGAATGCTGTCACCGTCGATAAACGGCTTCCACTGCGACCCTCGTGCCTGCAGGTCAGAAACGAGGAAGCGCTGTTGTATATGTGTTCCGGAGCGGTATTCCTGTCCACAGTGTGTGCAGGTTTTAGCGTGAAAACTACCGTGTGAGTCACGGCGAGGAGGCGCATCCCACTTAGCACAGTGTGGGCAGCGAAGGACCTCCCCAGCCTTATTCAACTCGACACCACGCGCGTGATCACAAAGGTCTCCCAGCGTCAAGGCCTCATGGAACGCCTGATCAAGGAGCCTGATAGAATCCGAGTCGCCAAACAAGGGAATTCCACACTCTGGATCACCAAGGCAGCAGCGTGAACTGGCCTGGCGTTTGGCTTTCTTGATCGCGTTTGGAAGGGAGATCTGCCCAGCTTGGGAAGCTCGCCGAAGCGTTATCGGGAGTATGCATGTATCGAACGAGTAATCGTCTAATGAAGGATCTGTGCCCGAGGCGAGCCACAACACGGTCGACATGCGGATTTTGGCAGTGAACCAATCCGGACCTATATTATAACAGTCAGTTGTCCGGGTCTGCGTGAGCATGTGCTCCCGAATCTTGGACTTGGCAGGGCTGAGAATTGTGTCTGGCAGGACCATGCCGATTCGCCCATTCCGCGCGATCAGTCCCGTCGCCAAACAAATGAAACACTCAGCGTGATCATCCACCACTGGATCGAAACGTGACATCTCTTCGACAGCTTCCAGAATACCCGCATGGCCCCACGGGGGATTACCGATGATCGCATCGAAGCCACACTCATCGCGCCGCCCAGCTTTGTCGAAGAACACTTCGGGGAACTCAAGCTCCCAATGGAAGCACGCCACCTCCTGCGACCGGACACTCGCAAGCGCGGTTTGATACCGCTCCTCCTGGAGCAGCTTGTTCGTCATCTTTGGATCCTGAAGTGATTCGAGCGCCTTGGCGTAATCCTCCGGGTTGGGTTGGTCCGCTCGGTCGGCAAAAAAGCTGGAGGTCCACAGGTCCGCTACCGAGTTAAAGGCGTTGCTGATAGGCTGAAAGACCTTGCGGTAGAGCTTCTCCTTCTCCTTGATCTGCTGCGCGTCGTTCGAAGGCATGGCCCGAATGTCGGAAAGGGGTTGAAGCAGAATGGGTAGCCGCTGCTGGAGTTGATCCCGGAATGCGTTGCGCAACAGCGGAGTCGGATCAGGCAAGGCGCCCAGTTCGGAGACCCGACCGCCGACGAGGCTGTTGCCGGGGCGGAAATGATGATCAAGGAAACTAAGCGGCTGATCGGATGACACGGTCTCAAGCCAGAGGGCGAGCTTAGCCAGCTCGACGGCCATACGGTTGATGTCCACGCCAAAAATGGAAGACTCGATCACGCGGCGCTTCCAGTACGTCAGGGTCGGCTCATCGCCCTCGATCTGTTCCGCTTCGGAATCTCCTGTGTGCGGGTTCGTGGCGATCTCCTCTGCGAGATACTGGCACGCCCGTACGAGGAAGTGGCCCGACCCCATCGCCGGGTCCAGAACACAGAGCGCGAGAACGCGGTCGTCGAAGTCGTTTCGCAACCCATCGAGTTTCTCCTGCCAAAGGGTGCGAGAGCGCCCGCGTGATCGCTTGACCTTGGCTTTGGTCTCGGCGATCTCCTCGCTCAAACGTCGATCAATCTCCGCGCAGATTGGTCCGAGCGTGTGCCGCACAATGCAATCGACGATGTGTTCCGGCGTGTAGTAGCTGCCGAAGCTTCGGCGCTCTCCCTTGTCCGTCTGCAGGTACACCGAGCCAGCCTTGTACCGTGTTTCGGTCGCTTCGAACCCGGCAGGCACATGCTGAGATTCCGGCTGTATCAACTCCGTTCTTTTCTCCCTCGCCTCTTTTCGGACCATGACCATTGGCATCGTGGCGTAGCGAGGGCGGGCCTCCAGCAGGCCCTCATAGACGCTTCCGAGATGCTGGATCGCCAAGTCACGGTAATCGACGCGAAAAAGTCCTGTGTCGGGCTGGGCCTGATTCGGCGCACGACCGAGTTGGTCGATCACTTCTGCGAGATACGAATCCGGCAGCATCTTGGTGTTGAGAAATTCGTGCCGTGACGAGTCAAACAGCCCGCCGTTGTACGCTGGAACCCCGTACCGTCCATGTCCATGGTCAAGCAGATCGAACAGGTCGCTCAGGCTCTCCCAGATGCCTGTTGATGTATCCGAGTAAGGTGTCAGGTGACCATCGCCGATGTTGTCGAGGCGCGCGGCGATCTCATCACGGTGTCGTGCGAGGGAGCGATTGGTCGTGTACGTGCGATTGACACGATAAGGTAGGAGCGCTCTGTCTTCCGCATACATGACAAAGAGCAGCCGGTACAGAAAAATGAAACTCTGCTCCCGACACATCTCCAGATCGGAACCCGGCGACAGGGCGTTGGGACTGTAGGCAAGGAACCCCTCGATGCAAAGCCGTAGCGCCTCGAACACTCGTTCTTTCAGGTCTTCTCCGACGGAAAGACAATACTCGGAACTGCCTTGGATGGCTCGGCGGATGAGCGGCAGCCTATCCTCGACCGGATGGAATGTCCCAGGTCGGAAGAAGAGGAAGAACCGGAAGAAATCATCGAATTCGACGGCGTCGAAGGTCCTTTGACGGCCGGACCATTCGTCTAGCAGCCTTGGAAGATCTACTTCTAGGAATGTTTGAAAGCGTGGTTTCCAAAGCTCACGTTCACGGGGAATTAGGCGCCAGAGCCTGCCATTTGTGAGGATCGCAAAGTCCAGCCGGCTCCGTTCAAGATACCACTCGATTTGCTCCGGCGGGTACTCGCGCTTCGACCCAATGCGTGTTGGGCGGTCGAGACTGACATGCCAGGCCTTGGCGTCGGCGAGAAGCGTAGGATGTTTCCAGAAGCCGGGTCTCCTTCGTCCGGCCTTGAGAGCTGCATCGAGCTTTGTGTCGTTCTCGAACAGGGCGTAATCCGGCTCGCGCCGGTCCAGATATGTCTGGTACTTGATCTCCCAACCGAGGGCTTGAAGAACGGGCTGAATGAACGCCTGTTCGAGCCCAGCCTCGTCGCCGTATTGCTCGACGCGGCTTCGTTGCACTCGCCAAAGATCCAGCAGATTCGTCAACGCTTCGTCGGCGTGCTGGCGTGCCTCTGCCCATTCGGGTTCAAGCTTGAGCCGATGTTCCAGCCAGTGTTCGGAGAGCAGGCAACTGTTGCGCACGGGGGAGAACGGCAGTAACGGCTGTGTGACTGGCTTTTTGCGTCTCACTGACACTTGGGCGACTCCTCCATCGTGGCGTTTCCAAGGTCGATGGCAACCCATGCTGCGCTGCAACTACCGCTCGGCCTTGCCCGCCCAGACGACCTGCGGATCGAGGTGCGGGTCGTACTGGTAGGTCGTCTTGTGCCCGGCGTCCGGGTCGGTGGCCGGGGTGACCAGGCCGACGGGCGGGTTGTTGGCCCGTTTCTTGTCCTTGTGATCGTAGGCCTCGATGGGCTTCTTGGCCGTGTTCTTCTTCGGAGAGGCGTTACTGCCCGATGCCCGCTTCCCTGTTATCTTCCTGACCGCGCGTTTCGCCATCGCCCGACCTCTCCCACTATTCCGCTGTCACGCGCCGAGGTGTTTCCCGAATGGGTCGCCACGGCGACCGCCCCGGCTCTGGACATCATGCAGCAAATGCGGGTCTTCGACAAGTGCCGGTTCCCGAAGCGGTCAGGTAGGTCGGGCTTTGCCCGACGGAGCGTCATGCACTTTGCTGATGTCGGTCCGAGCCCGACCTAGGCGGATATAGCTCGCGCGGACGTGGCGGATATGATTGCCCACGGGCAAACAAGTTTGGCCATGCCACCCGTTGCCCCGGACGGAGTGTCATGTACTCCGCTGACGCAGGGCCGAGGCCGACGTGCGCGGCTTCAAGGAACCTGGCGCCGTCAATCCGAGTGATCCACTACAGCAAGAACGCCGCCTGTGCCGATTCCCTGGATGGTAAGGGGCCGGTTAGACGCGCTATTGCCGCGGACCCTTCGGTGTGTTCTGTCCGAAAGGTGGAGTCGATAGATGTCGGTTACACAGGTTGGCAAACAACAGACTGCAAAATTGCCGGATGGCGAAGCAATTCCTTGCTGCCTGGATGACGTACGCGTCATACCGGTGGGGCAACCCGCGGCCTGGTTCAGCTTCACACGTGAAGGTGATGCGGTGATTGTGAGGCCAAGCACACCGCTGCCGCGCCGATGCACGATCCGGCCGGCCGCTCTGTTCCGTCAAGACGGCGGATTCCATGACGTAAGCACTGTGATGGGTTGGATGGCTTTCGCCCGTGGCACCACCCAGCCCCAGGTCTATCGGCCGTTCACCCGCGATCCAAAGCGCCACCTTCGCGAGCTCTTCTTCCCGATCGAGGCGATGCCTGAGGACATTTGGCCAACCTCGGCGAATCGCTGGTCCAATCATCAGGCCATCGCCAAACGACTGCTCGGTACCGCCGAAGTGTCATGGGGTGGACTCTCAGCCCGTGATGTCGAGGAATTGGTCAAGTACGTTATCTTCGAAGAACCGCTGGAGGGATGTATCCTGCATGCACTTTCACAGTGGACCCACCAGCGCGGGCAGTGCGTGATCGAGATCGGGTCGCTCTGCGGCCGATCGGGCTCCATCCTGGCCATGGCCCTTCGCGGTGCAGGGAGCAACTCGCCGTTCATCTCCGTTGATCCGCATGCCGAGCAGCCGCACAACATCGAGCACGTGCGCCTGGCCCTTAGGCAACTCGGGGAGGAGGACCGGCTGGTGCAGATCAAACAACGTTCGGACGACGTAGCGCGACTGCTCGGTCACGAGATCGCTTCGTTGGTTTTCATTGACGGCGACCATTCGTATCAGCAAGTGCTTGCTGATTTCCGGAACTATCGTGACGTATTGGCTCCCGGCGGCTGCATGCTCTTTCATGATAACGGCTTCGGAGACCACAACGGTCTGCCCGACCTCCATCCTGGTGTTGGAAGGGTGATCGCGGAGGAGGTCATGGCGGGTCCCGGCTTCCGCCCGCTCTTGCTGGCGCACACCCTCTTTGCCTTCGTGAAGGAGTGACGGTTGGCGTGAAAAAGGGGACATTCTAGAATGTCCGCTTTCCCTACCCGTGGCCGACGACCAGGATCGTGGCGTCGTCGGCGGGTTGGGCGGCGCCCAGGTGCGTCTGCCAGGCGTTGCTGACGGCGGCCACCATGTCGGCGGCCGACCCCATCGATTCCTGTTCGAGCAACGTTTCCTGGAGCCGCTTCGCGCCGAAGGCCTCGTTGCCGGGGTTCGCCGTTTCAATGAGCCCGTCGGTGTAACAGATGATCCGGAAGATGGCCGGCAGGTCGTTCTTCGTCGTCTCGTATTCGTAGATCGGATCGACGCCCAGGACGAGTTCGCTATGATCGAAAGCCACGAGTCTACCCGCGCCGACCATGAACAGCGGAGCCGTACCTCCGGCATTGATGTAGCCCAGTTTGCCGGCCGACAGATCCAGCCCGATCAACAGGCACGGCAGAATCTGCCTGGCGCCGGAGGCGGCCACCGAACGATTCAAGGCGTTGAAGAGGGAGGCCGGATCGGTGACAGACTCCTCCGATACGGACAGCGTCGTTTCCAGGGCCGTTCGAATCGCCAGCGCCTGCGTGACGCCCGTGATCCCATGACCGCCGGCGTCGATCACGATGATCCCGCTGCGTTGTTCGTCGATGTGAACGACGGATGCGAAGTCCCCGCAACGCATGCGGCCGCGATGGCACCTCGCCGCCGCATCGAACGTCTCGCCCGAGGCGACCGGTGGGCTGTGCAATGCCTGGACTCGCCGGATTGTCGACATCCACGTGGCTCCCTCGCGCCCCGCATCGTCCGTTAGCTTACGCGACGATTCTCCCACCAACGCGCCTATATGGGCGCCCGCGGCGGCGCAATACTGCAACACATTGCTGGAGAAGGGCTTTTTGCCCGACGGGCCGTCAAGGTAAACCACGCCGATCACCTTTCCTCCATGTGTCAGCGGGGCGACTACGGCCGTGCACGCGTATCCCAGCTTGGTGTCGAGCTTCGAACCGGAGCTCGGATAGCGACCTGCTACATTCTGGAGAATGGCAGCCGACAGGAATGAGTGACTCACCGGTGTCATCGAGCCGCCCAAACGCCTGCCCAGCGCGCGGTGCGCCAGAGGGCGTAGATCGGTTCTTTCTTTGCCGCAGAGTGCGATCAGACCGCGCTCGGCCTCCATGTCCAGGACCAATTCGCCCAGGGCTGCGTCGGCGATGTCCTCGGCCCGTGCGGTCAATGGCTGGTCGGTCACGAGTTGTGCGAGTTGTTCCACGTGTTTGAGTGTGAGGGAAAGCGGTGCCTTCGTCTTGATCCACTCGCAATCGGGCGGCTCGCTTACGTCCGGCGTGATGAAATCCGACTCGATGTGCTGGGGACCGGCTTCGTCGTCGACGAACTCCACGACCCGGTCGCCCACCCGGATGATGGCCCCCGGCGTAAGGAGGGTTTCCCGGATCAGCTCCCCATTGACGTACGTTTTGTTGCGACTGCCGAGATCGCGGATGCTATACCGGCCGTCGCCCTGCACGTCGATCCGCACGTGTTCGCGGGAAATCTTCTCCGAGTCGAACGTGAGGTGGCACGTGGTCGCACGGCCGACCAGGAATTGCTCCGCGTCAAGCACCTTCGTCTGAAGCTGTCCGGAATCATCGAGATAACGCAGATAAGCCATGGAACGCTACCTTAATCGGAGCCTGCAGGGCCGCAAGCCGCCTGCCTCGAGTGGACGCGAAAAAACTCAGGGAGGACTGCCGTCAGCCCTGATCGTGAAAGACAACCGCGCAATCGTGAAACGCTGAAACTCCCAATTTCGATACGCCGACTCCAGTAACACGCCCAGGTCCGGAACGAGCTGCTTGTCCAGGCGATGTTTGTCGTTGACGCGAACGGTGATCGGTGCTGCAAGGTCCAAATCGCCGGCCGGAATATCGATCTCGATCTTCTCGCACTTCTGCGTCAGGACCGTGATGGTCTGACCGTCGATTTTCCCGCCGAGATATGCCAGTCGCCCACGCACCAACTCCTTGATGAATCGGTCTCGATCGATGGGTGGCTCCGCCAGGACGGACATCTGCTCCGCCTCCCACACGTCGCCTGCGAACTTCGTCTGCCTCAACCAACCCGCCTGCCCTTGATCGGGATACCTGAACCAGTGCGAAACCGGCAGCCCGGAGGCCGCGCGACGGCCGCGAAACAGGGCTCGTGCATTCTCCGCAGGCGGTTTCAATCCCACAGACACGTC
Source organism: Planctomycetota bacterium (assembly GCA_030622435.1). Lineage (GTDB taxonomy): Bacteria > Planctomycetota > Phycisphaerae > UBA1845 > UBA1845. The sequence goes on along the minus strand of JAUXGE010000010.1, from coordinate 16,756 downwards.
GCGTGGGACCTCCACCCCGATGAGTGGGATCTGCATCTTCTCGCCCAGCGCGACGATGGCCCGGTTGAACCCGTCCACCAGCGCCTCTCGGCTTCGAGGTGGGGCGCCTTCCTCCGGCGTTCGCCACACCGACAGCACGGGAACCTGCCGCAGATTCGCCAGCAAGCATGGGTGGAGTTGATCGGGGAAGGGTACGCGCGGAAACGCCGCCAGGGAAATGGCACCCGCGAGCAGATCGCTGTGTGTGATAGCGGACATCCATGCCGCCTCGCCCCCCTCACCGTAGCCGAAAGCGTACACACGATCAGTGTCCGTGTGGATCAGCCGGCGCATGCGGATGATCATCCTCCGCAGATCGCCCGCCTCTTCGGTTGCCTGATGAAACCGGCCGCTGATGATATGCGACGGGCTCACCAGCACGAACTCGTCGATGACGTCGCCCAGCGATGCGTATGCCAGGGCAAAAGTACGCTCCGGAGAAACGCCCCGGTCAGGCATGCACAGCAGCACCGGGTATGGTTTGGTCGGGTCATAACCTTCCGGGAGTCGAAAGGCTACGTTGATCGAACGCCCCGAACCCGATTCGATTGAGAACAGCCCCTCAGAGTCCGGCAGTGCAAGCCAGAGTTGAAGCGCTCGCACGGAATCGACGACGGTGTCGGTCGAGCCAACGGCTACTTCATCAATGAGGGGCACGATTGACGCACGTTGCCGGGGATCATTCGTGTGGAAGTACCGGTCGACCAGCTCGGATAGCTGTGGTGGATTCTGGTTTCCGTCGCCTTCGGAACGGACACCCGCGGTTTGCGCCGGAGCTGCGGCCACGAGGACCGACATGATGCATGGGAACTTGATTAAGACAGTGACGGTCATGGTTCGAGGGTCTCGCCGTTCATGTGTGACACATCGGACTTAGCGGCCTACGGTCAATATTGTCGAGAAATCGGTACCATCGCCGGCAAACTCGAACGTCACGACTCCGCCACAAAGAGCCAGCGGGCCTTCCTCGACCCATCTCGGCGTTCCGGAGCCTCGTGGTTCACCTGTCTCGTGGTCCAGGAAGCTGCCACCTGCAGTGCCGATTGTCAAATCGGGGGCGCAAGGATACAGGATCGTGTCCTCGGTGAGTGGCTGGATGATTCCCGTACCGGCCACGCCGATACTGGAGGTCACGAGGTTCTCCGCATTCAGGAGGTCGTCAGGTAGTGTTACAAGGGGCTGGCTACTGGCGTGGAACTCGACATCGATCGCCTCGTTCACGGTGAGGTTTCGGAACCGGATTGTCACCGTATCCTCGGGCGACGGCGATAATCCGTCATCAATGGGCGATTCAGCTTGGTCCGCCGGCGTTGTCTCTGAGCCGAGGTCCAGCTCGCAGCTTGTGAGCCCGGGATAGGTGGATGCTGTTGATGCGGCAATGGCGATTAAGATGCTTTGGAATGGGTGCTTCATCATAGTGCGCTCCATTTTGCAGTTTGAGTGCAGAAACTGCACTATCAATCGAGATTCGCGTTGCTCGTTCCGCGCCGACGTCGGTATCCTACCGTGATCCGCAGTGTACACTCAAGCGGCCTGGCCGGTCGAATTCGTCGGATTAAGCCATTCTCATGGTGTGTGGATTATTGACAGGGTGCAAGCAGTACCTATAATCACTTCAGCTTTGCGCCGATAAGCGGCACAAGCGGCCCGACCGGTACGGCGTGATCGTTGCGCCAACTGTCTGGCAAATGAGACAGGTGCGGTGTCGCGGCTGGCTGGTTTGTCGTGCCTGCAGTTGTCTATGGGGCAGGCCGGAGACTGCGTGATGCTGCTGCGTGGATACGGAACCGTGCGAATGGCGGGTGTCAGGCACGGACGCGAGGGTTGGCTGGGGAAGATTAGCCCCGGCAACTGGAGTAGCGCGATGCGCTAAACCGAAACCTCCAACTTGCTGCTCGACCGTGTCTCCACGTGGGATCGCAGCTTGCGCCCACGTTTTTTTGTGGGCAGTCGGGATTCCGACTCGCGTGGGTTTCGGTTGTTTGTGTTGTTGTGAAACGACACGGTGTGCTGTTTTTTGTTCCGTGTGGGCGGTGGATGCGTACGGATAGGCATGATTGGTGTCCGGGTGTTACCGGATGCGGGTGAACGTCAACCTCAAAGACGATCGGACTACTTGATGAGTGCTGACCTTATCCGAATCGTTGACGCGATCAGCCGCGACAAGAGCATCGAGAAAGAGAGCGTTTTTCTCGATCTCGAGGCGGCCATGGTCTCGGCACTGCGGAAGGCACATGATGAAGCCGAGGACGCCGTCGTGCAGATCGATCGCACCAATGGGACAATCGAGGCCGCCGTGAACGGCGAACCGATCGACATTCGCACCCTTGGCCGCATTGCAGCACAGACCGCCAAGCAGGTTATGATGCAGAAGATTCGCGAGGATGAGCGCAGCTCGATCTTCGAGGAGTATTCGCAGCGGGTCGGCACGGTCGTTACCGGTACGGTAACGTGGTACGAAGGTAGCGCCCTGATCGTGAACCTGGGTCGTGCCGAAGGAATCCTGCCGCGCGGCGAGCAAATCCCCGGCGAGGTGCATCATCCCGGCGAACGTGTTCGCGGAATGATTCTGGACGTTCGCGAGGAGCAGAACCAAGTACGGATCGTGCTCACCCAGACGCATCCCGACTACATCCGAAAGCTGTTCGAATTGGAAGTGCCGGAAGTCGGTGAACGGGTCATCGAAATACGCGCGCTAGCGCGCGAGGCCGGGTATCGCACCAAGGTCGCCGTGTCATCGATTGATGTGAAGGTAGACGCTGTCGGCGCTTGTGTGGGGGTTCGCGGTAGCCGTATCCGTAACATAGTTGATGAGCTGGGCGGAGAGAAGATCGACATCGTACGCTGGAATGAATCCTCGCAGGTTTTGATCACGAACTCCCTGAAACCTGCTGAGATCAGGGAGGTCTTTCTCTGTTTCGAGCTTGGGCGTGCAACTGTCATCGTGGATGAGGACCAGCTCTCCCTGGCGATCGGAAAACGCGGCCAGAACGTTCGGCTCGCCGCTCGACTTACCGGATGGGACATTGACATCCTCACTCCGGCGGAGCAGGACAAGGCCGTCGGTGAGATGGAGAAGGCACTCAAGACGGCCGAGGGTGTCGAGGACGTCTTGCTCGATAAGCTGCTTGCCATGGGCATTATTTCGCTTGGCGATCTGGTGGAGGTCGGAACCGAACCCCTCGTGAAGGAGCTCGAGCTTGAAGAGGCTCTCGCACAGAAGATCGTCGACGTGGCTGACGCCGAGTCCAAGCGAATAGCGGTCGAGGCGGAAGCTGCCAAGCGGGCTGATGCCGAGGCAAAGGCGGCTGCCGAGGCCCAACCGGCGGACGAGGGCGGTCAGGAACCTGTGGTTGACGAGAATGAAGCGATATCGCCGGGCGGTGAAGACGCGACGCCCGATACGGGCGATCCTGGTGTGACCGATCGGGCGGATGCAGCTTCAAACGGCATTGTTCCGGGGGCTGCCGATGCGGATGGCGCTGGGGAGATAACGGATGCAGACGCTCTGGGTGATGAAGCAGTGATCGAAGAGCCGTCCGGCATGGATGTGTCGGGCGTCACTGCTACCACGACCGAGGTGGGGATACCGGTTTCCACGAAGGATGCGGAGTCGGAGGTAGTCGTTCCGGAGCGGTTCGAGCCGCCGGCGGAACCATGCCCGACGCCGCCGGAATCGGCCGTGGAGACAGGAAACGTCGGGGCGGACACGGATGTGGTGGAATCCGGAGAACCGACGTAAGACCGAAGAACGTTCGGGCAGGATGGCGGTTGCCATTGGGTGCCTGGTCGGGCGGACTGCTTGATGGAGATCGGCCTTGGCTGACAAAATGCGTGTTCACATCCTTGCGAAGGAGTTGAACATCCCCAGCAAAGTCATCGTCGAGAAGTGCAAGGCCGAAGGAATCGATTCGGTCAAGAATCACATGTCCACGCTCAGCGCGGGTCTGCATGCGACCATCCGCGAATGGTTCACCGAGGGGAGTCACACTACGACTATCGAAACCGCCCAGCGGGTGGATCTCGGAGAGGTTCGGGCCAAGGAAAGTGAGCGGAAAGCCACACAGCAGGAGGTGAAGGAGGCGCAACCGGGGAAGGAAGCTGCGGAAGCACCCCGGGTGCACAGAAAGGCCGGCGATGTGGGTGGAGTACGGGTCGTCGAACTCGAGTCAGCGCCGGAAACCGAGGTGGCTACTTTGGTGGCATCTACAGCAGCTCCGTTGGTTTCGGAGGCGGCACCGGCAGTGATCGAAGCCCCTCCAAGCACCGCGGAGAAGCCGGCGTCCAAAGCGGACGTTGCCGCAGCCGAAGCCCCGTCTGACACCGATGTTGCCGAACTGAAGCCGGAAGTGACGGCGGTAGCTGAAGCATCACCCCAAACCATCGCTCCACCTGGTTCTGAGGATACCGGACTGGGGGTCACAGAGCCCGAGCCCGAGTCCGACTCCGGTCCCGAGCCCGAAGTCGAAGGCAAGCCAATCATCCCGGCCGGACCACAGAACATTCCAACCAAGGCGAAGCTTCAGGGGCCGCGTGTGGTCAGGTATGAAGCTCCGGACTACACAGCCGGCCGTTCTCGACGTCCACCTGCAGATCGACCGCGAGGGGAGCCGGGTTCCGTCGGCACGCCGGACGCTCGGCCGGCCAAACCCGGTTCGCCGCGAACAGCCGAACGGGAAGGAGCACGTCGGAAGGGGCGTGGAAGTCCGAGGAATTCCAGTCGTCGGCTTGCGGATTCCGGTGAGCGTGTCGGGGAATGGCGTGATCAGGACCTGGCAGAGCGAAAGGAGCGTTTGGCCGGTGCTACGGGTCGGAGGATCCGCCGCCGTGTTCAGCAAGGCGCGCAGGCGGGTGCGCCGCAAGTGCCCCTTGGCCCGAAGACGGAAGTGACGTTGCATGAGCCGATCCGGATGAAGGAGTTCTGCTCTGAGACGGGCCTGAACTTCATTCAGTGCCTGAGGGTGTTGCGTGACGAGCAAGGTATCGCGGCCAACGTGAACATGGTGTTGCCCACGGAGACGGCCGAGTTGCTAGCGATGCACTTTTCGATTGGACTGACTATTATTCCCTCCAGAACGCGCCTCGATGAGCTGAAGGAGGAGTACGAGAATCGGGAGCGTGGGTCCATGGAACGACGCCCCCCCGTTGTAACCATGCTCGGGCACGTCGATCATGGAAAGACGAGTCTGTTGGATGCCATCCGCAAGGCTCGTGTGGTCGAGGCCGAGGACGGGGGCATTACACAACACATTGGTGCCTACCATGTCAACGCGTCTCACGGTTCCGTGACATTCCTTGATACGCCGGGGCACGCAGCTTTCACGGCTATGCGGGCTCGTGGTGCGCACATGACGGATGTGGTGGTGCTTGTGGTCGCGGCTGATGACGGCGTTATGCCTCAGACGATCGAGGCGATCAACCACGCCAAGGCGGCGGAGGTGCCGGTCGTGGTCGCGCTGAACAAGATCGACTTGGGCGAGCAGAACCAACTGCGGATCTACGGACAGTTGGCGGAGCACGGGTTGACCCCGAGCGGAGAGTGGGGCGGTGATACTGACGTCATCGCTACTTCGGCCGTAGCGGGTATCGGCATTGACGAACTGGTGGAGCACCTGGCGAATCTGAGTGCTCTTTTGGAGCTCGAGGCCGATCCGACACTTCCTGCGGCGGGTACGGTGATCGAGGCTGAGACCAAGGCCGGAGTCGGTTCGGTGGCCAGGGTTTTGATCCGGGAGGGATCGCTATCCGTCGGCGACACCGTCGTGTGCGGTGGGGCCTTCGGCAAGGTCCGCGCTCTGCTCGACGACCGTGGTAGACGTATTCGGAAGGCAGGTCCGTCGCTTCCGGTCGAGGTGTGGGGACTTGATGATGTGCCTGCTGCCGGCGACGGTCTTCACGTTGTCGAGAACCTCCACCGTGCCAAAGACATTGCGATGGAAACCAGGCGTGATCGGGTCGAGCACGCTCGTCTTCAGACACGGAAGGTCAGGACACTCGAGGACGTGGTCAAGCGGCGCGACTCGGACGAGGTTCCCGAGCTCAATGTGGTCGTCAAGGTGGACGTGGACGGCAGCGCTATGGCACTGCAGCACGCCCTCGCTCAAATCCCTTCGGATGAGGTCAGGTTGACCTTCCGGCATGTTGGCGTCGGTGCCGTCAATGACGGCGATGTTTTGCTTGCTGCCACTTGTGGCGGCATCATAATCGGTTTTCGCGTGGACACTCCGGCGACGGTGCGTCGCCTGGCGGATCGCCATGGGGTGGACGTGCGAACGTATCGGGTGATCTACGACGTTTGCGACGATATCAAGAAGGCGTTGGAGGGTCTGCTCGAGCCGGAGGAACGCATTGAGGCGCGAGGAACGGCGGAGGTTCGCGATCTGTTCAGGCTCGGGAAGCGGATCGGTTTGATCGCCGGATCCTACGTGACTGATGGTGTAGTGGACCGTACGCATCGGGCGAAGGTTGTCCGTGACGGCGTGGTCGTGCGTGAGAACTGCGGGTTCGGATCTCTACGTCGTTTCAAGGACGATGTCAAAGAGGTTCGCGCCGGTTTGGAATGCGGTATTCGGCTGGAAGGTTTCGATGACGTCCATGTGGGCGATATCATCGAGACATACGAGATCGTGAAGGTTGCCCGCACCTTGTAAAAGACGGCAGACCGTTGACGTCGAGGCCGGGAAGCCTATCTTTCTTGCGATGCTTGCGTGAGGGTGCTTTGTGCGTAGGTGTGTCTCGGTCGGCTGGAGCGGGCACCGAGGCACGCGCCGAGACGGCCCTGACGCGCCCAGGCCGTTGGCATGTGCCAGGACAGCTTCGACGTGTGCGAAGACCGTGGTGAGGCTGTGAACGGTTCGGCTGCTTCGAGCGTGCCATGGTGCATGTCGTGGAGTCGGTGACATGCGGTGTTTGGCTTCAGTCGAATGGTCGGACGAAGCAGGTCGAGAGCGAGCCGGATCGATTCCGGCGGTGGCGCAGTCATGATCGAGTTCAAGGCACCATGCGGTCACACGGTTCGGGCCAAGGATGAAGACGCGGGGCGCCGCGTGAGATGCTCGTACTGCGGGCGCGTGGCGACGGTTCCGGACGAACAGGAAGGCGCCCTCGGTTTCCTTCTCGAGGATGCGGACCCTCAACGAGAGACTGACCCCAAAGGCGAGTTGCGGTCTTCGCGGCGAGGTCTTTTCGGTCGGCGTTCCCGTCATACCAAACCGGCGGATCCTGTCGCCACGATCTTTCGAATGTGCTACGCGGCGGCACTGCTGATCATCGTGATCGTGGTTGTCCGGAAGTTCGTCATCCCCTTATTCCAGGATGATGGCTTGGCGAGGCGCGCAGCGACAATTGCCCGCGGCGCCGGGGAACCGGACGCCACCACCGAAACGAAACCGGCACCGACGCACGTGCCATCATATGGCTCGTTGGGGCTGATCGGGGCCGGCGATCGGAGGGGGCTCTTTCTTGCCTCGACTCCGCCTGGCGCGACAGCGTACGTCCTGCCGTCATCGAAGGCGCCGGACGAACGTCGGATCAATCTGGTGACGGGTTGTACACAGACGAGCGCCGACGGGCGTTTCGTCGCCGTGGAGGATGGGACTTACGTAGTCGAGATGGTGTTGCCGTGGAACCATCCCGATCTGGTCGATCGGACCCTGCCGTATTACGAGAACTACCGGACATTTCGACGCTCGATCGAGCACGGTTCGACAGAGGAACGGGCCCGATTGCTCGATGACTACTTCGTTCCGGACGGTGCCAGCGATGTTTTCATTGATGAAACGGACGACCAGATTCTCATCGTGCGACAATACCGGGACGTGAGGGTGCGCAAGAGGCGATCGCTGGGGGTTCGCTCGCTGTTTCTGCCGAGGATCAAGCCTGGCGGACGCGAGGTTTTCTCCATTTCGCCACTTGTCACCGAGTACATTCCAAGGACGGAATCTTTCATCTTCGATGAGGAGCACGTTCGAGCCGAGCTTGACTATTACGACGTCCCCGAGGCGGATCACGGCTTCATTGGCGACGCCCTGGCGCGCATCGGTGTGATCCCTTACGTTACTCCGGACGGAAACACTCGGCTGTTCCGAATCGGCATCGACGATGGTATGTTTGTGGCCAAGATCATCCGCGAAGCATCGGAATGATTGTCGGAGTATTAACGGTCGAGTTGGCGATCTTCGATGCCCGGAGCCTCAAGGACAAACGTCGAGTTCTTGCTGGGCTCAAGCAGAGGCTACGCAACAGGTTTAATGTCTCTGTGGCCGAAGTGGCGTATCTGGATGCCCCGAAGCGGAGCCGCCTGGCCGTGTCGATTGTGTCGCGGGAGTCCAGGGTGGTTCATTCGCAACTAGACAAGGTGGTCGATCTTGTGCGCCGTACCGTCGGCTTGTCATTGGTCGACTACGAACGACAGTTGCTGTGATGTGGATATGTCGCTCGCATGATGGGGCGGGTGCGGAGTTCCGGCCCCGGGCGATTTGGAGGCGGTTGAGGAGCGAGAACGCATGAAGAGCTCACACCGTACTGGGGGACGTGTCGGATACACTGGTCTGTGGGTGTGGATGGGGCCGTAGGGCCTCCTTCGGTTTTGCGAACGCACAGAGCAATAATTAGGTAGGTAACGGGATTTCGTAGAGGTCTATGCGTCCCTTTCGCAAGGAAAAAATAGCCAGCCTGGTTCGCCAGGTCGTAGGTGATGCGATCGCCCACCGGCTTCAGGATCCGCGCGTGTCACCACTGACTACGGTTACACGTGTCGAGATGACCAACGATCTGATGGTCGCGAAGGTCTTCCTGAGCGTCCAGAGTGACGCGACGGCGGAGAAGCGGTCACTTGCCGGGGTTCGCCACGCGGCCGCATACATCCAGCGTATGGTCGCCGGCGCATTATCCATGCGCCACTGTCCGGAGGTGCGCTTCGAGATCGACGAAGTCGCCAAGGGGGTTCGTCAGACAATGGATCTGCTGGCCGAGAATCGTCGCCTCGAACCGGAACTGTATGAAACCGAGGACGTCGACGAACAAGTCGGGCCGACTGATGTGCATCAGGCGGATGGGTTTGATGATGGTCCGTCCCCGTTCCCCGGAGCGCGCGAATGAAGAATGGAACGATGTACGCATCCAAGCTGCAGAAGGTCTACACCGGGCTGCGCGGGTCCACACCGGTCCCGGAGCCGCCCGAGCCGGATGATCCACTCCGTCGGTTGGCCATCGCCATCCTCGGCGAGAACTGCAGCGACGCCGAGGCGGAGCGCGCGGTCGGTCGGGCGATTGAGACGATGGTCGACTGGAACGAGTTACGCGTCTCGAGTGCTTCGGAGATCAACAAGGTCGTTGGCAACGCGATTCCTCAGGGCGTGCAGCGTTGCCAGATGCTGACCGACGCGCTGCAAGCCGTCTTCGACTGTGAGAACCGGATGTCGCTCGATCGGCTTCGGACAATGGGACGCCGTGACGCCCGTCACTTTCTGGAGCAGCTTGACGGGACGGATGAATACACGGTCGCCTCGGTGATCCTCTGGAGCCTTGGGGGGCATGCCATTCCGGTCAATGACAGACTCCTCGATGCGCTGCGCGAAGCTGATCTGGTTCATCCGGAAGCCACAAGAGCCGAAGTGCAGGCTTTTCTGGAGCGTAACATCAGCGCGAACGAAGCCAAGGAGTTCTGGATGGTCATGCAGTCGTTTCAGCCGGCGAAACGACCCGCCGCCAAACGCACCACGAGGAAGGCGACATCCAAGAAAAAAGTGTCGAAGTAAAGTATTAGGATCATACAATGGGCCGTAAAGCCTCCGGCCGCCGTCAACAATCGCTGATTCCGCCCGCTGTACGACGAATGACACGCCCCGTTTACCCGGGGCGATGCGCCGTCAAGGAAGCTGCGGGCTCGACTAATGGAAAGGGTGCCGTTGCCTTGTCATGTCGGCGAGTGAGCGTTGGCGGTTGTCGACTTGCCGGACCGGCGCTGAGAGTCATTCTGACGCTGCTGGTCTCGGCATCGGTTCCCGGGTTTGCCGGCTGTGCGACGGTCGGCGCGCTTGGAGGATCGCAGCGCGGGGATCGGGCGGCTGCGGATGAATCCGATATCGATCCGGCACGAGCCAACAAACGCCTTGCGCAGATCGAACCCACTGTCTCCAAACCGATCTCCGCGGAACCGGTCAAGGAACTCTCCGAACGCGCCACCCGACAAATCGCCAAGTCCGAAAAGCTGGCGGGTGAACAGCGGTACACGGAGGCGGCTATCGAACTCGAGCGCGCGCTGCGCTACGATCCGGAACATCCTCGAATCCACCGCTCCCTTGCCATGCTGCATTGGAGTGCGGGAAATCTGGAACGTGCCCGAACGCACGTAACCAAGTCCCTCGAGCGTAGTCCGAACGATGCCACGGCGCATTACCTGGACGGTCGTTGTCATGCCATGGGCGGGGACCTCACTGCGGCTGTCACTGCCTACCGTACAGCCTTGTTATGCGACGATTTCGACAGCGATCCGGAAATCGCGGCGCTTTGCCATTATCAACTCGCGGAGGTTCTGGAGAAGGAGCGTTATCTCAGTGCCGCTCTTTCCGAGTTAAGGGCGTTCGGAGAGACGGTTGCCGCGTTGGATGGCGAGCCACGCAGTGCAGAGTTGACCGTGCTGCTTGCGACGACGGGGAGGTCGGCCGGGGAACCGAAGTCGCGAATTTTGGAGAGGCTGGGCCGGTATGCCGAGGCGGCCGAAGCTCTGGCTCCGTTGGCGGCTGCGGCGCAGAACGACATTCCGTTGAACCTGCGGTACGCCCGGCTGCTTCTGCGCGCCGGGCGATTGGACCAAGCGCTTGCGGCGGTCCGAGAGGTACGGACCGAGGATGACGCCGATATCGAGTTGCTGTTCGAGATCCACACGGCCGCCGGACACCCTGAAGGGATCATCGAAGACTTACGTTCACGGATCAGCGATCGACCCGGCGATCCGCGCCCGGTCGTCAATCTAGCCGAAATATTGAAGCGACTCGGCCGCGCCGAGGGCGCCCGGGAGGAGTTGGGGCGTTACATCGAGGAACACCCGGATGCCCACCAGGTTCGCGCTCACTTGGTGGATCTGCTGATTGAACGATCGGCCTGGGTGGATGTGCTTTCTGTATGCGCCGATGGCTTGCAGCGCTACCCGGACCATGCAATGGCTCTCGAGAAAAGGATCGTTGCACTGGCCTCGAACAAGAGCGCTCTTGATGTCTTGCTTACCTCGCCTGTCGCACAGGAGTCGGCGGTTGCGGCATACCTGCGTGGTATTCTCGCTGCGGCAGCGCGCCGGTGGGACCGAGCGGAGGATTACCTTCAGGAAAGCTACCGTAAGGAGCCCGGCTCTATCCCGTGTCGTGCGGAACTGGCGGACGTTTACCTGAGGACCTACCGCTATGACGAGGCTCTGAGGGTTGCCGGTCGTGCAGAACAGGACATGCCGGAAGATGTCCGGATCGAGCTGATTCTGGCCAGGGTCCATGAGCGTTTGGATGATCTCGAGCAGGCGGAACTGCACTACCGGGCGGCCACGCAACTCGATCGCACCAATGTGGAGGCGATGTACGAGTTGGCCATGGTCTACCGGCGTGCAGGTGACAGACTGCGGGCACAGCGTCAACTGCAAGTGCTTCTCGACAAATTTCCAGACCATGAAGCCGCGCGCGAGCTGCTGGCGTTCAGTTACCTGGAGGATCGCAAACGCGACGTCGCCCTCGAGCAGTTCGTGGAACTGGAGCTTCGCGCGAAAAGGCCGACGACGAAAGCACGTTGCAAGGGGTTGATCGATCAGCTTCGAATGCAAGCCCCCGGGCCCGACGCTTACCGGGATGTTCTCCTCGAGGCTGTCCGGGAGCACGGATCGGATGCAGCCACTTGGATCGCCATTGCCGAGAGCTACGACGTCGACGCCGCGCCTAAGGAGCGCATCAGGGCGTTCCGTCACGTGCTGGAGGTGGAGCCGGAGAACGAGGACGCGGCGTTGGGCCTGGTCGAGGCGTTGCAGCGATTGCTTGCCTTCGAGGAGGCGGCGCAGCGGCTGTCGGATCTGTTGCCGCGTCGCCCCAACCGGCATGCCTGGCGGCTCGGTCTGATCGAGCTGTATCTGATTCTGCAGGACTCTGATGCCGCCCTGGCCATGGCCGAGGTGGGTGATGCACGTGAGGATCTGACGGACCCGTGGCGGCGTCAATACCGTCTAGCCGTGGTCGACGCGCTTCAGCTCGCAGACCGTGCCGAGGAAACGCTGGGTCGCCTCGAACAGTGGGCCAAGACGGAAGCGGAGCCGTCCGAGTGGTCGACACGGCTGGCCGCGAAGTACTTGCGTCTGGACCGGAAAGACGAAGCGCTGGCAATCTATGAGTCTCTTCATCAGGCGGATCCGGACCGGCAGGACCTGGCGCTTATTCTATCCGAGGCCCTTGTCGCCGCAGACCGGTTCGATCGAGGCAGCCAGTATGTGCTCGACTGGCTCGCGAACGATCCGGAGAACGAGAACGCTCTATTCCGGTTGGCGCGGTTGTTGATTCAGGATGAGCGCTACGACGACGCTGCGGAGTTGATCAACAATCAGCTTCTTCTCACCTATGGGCGTGAGCAGTATCAGGATCTCCTCGTAGGGATGCTGGTACAGGCCGAGGATTATGACGACGCACTGGACCTGATCGAAACGCTGACCGATGAGGCTCTGGGCCTGATGCGGATAGTCCATGACGCGCCCCCGCCGGGAGACGTCAAGCCGTTGACGGACGAGGAGATTGCGCGGCGCCCCAATGAGCCGTTCACTCTCGAGAACCTGCACTCACGAATTGTTGCTCTCCGGCTGAACCTCGCCACATGTTTGATACTGGCCAGGGATTATCAGGCAGTCGAAAACCAGCTCACGTTGTGGCTCGAGGCCTCGCGCGAGCCCTCTGAGCGGTTCGAGTTGCTAAGAAGGTTGGCACTATGCCACCGGGCGAGGGGCGATGAGGAGCAGGCCAACGAGGCTCTGGCTCGGGCTCTGCTGCTCAAACCCGGGGATTTCACGCTCAACAACGACGTCGCATACGGATGGATCGACCAGGGCGTCAATCTGGATCGAGCCGAGCCGATGATCCGTTACGTTCTCGCCCGTTTGCCGCGGCAGGGAGCCTATCTCGACACGTACGGCTGGTTATTGTACAAGAAGGGCGAGTTCGCCGAAGCGAAGAAGTGGCTGACGCGCGCTGCTCGGGCGCAGCGCGATGCGGATTCCGTGGTCCTCGATCATCTGGGCGACGCGTGCTGGCGGCTGGGTGAGCGGGAAGAGGCCTTGTCGCATTGGACCGAGGCCGTCGAGAAGATGCGCCGGCGTGATGATGATTCCCTTTTCAGTGCGGACGAGCGGCGCGTATCGGAGACGACGCCGAAGAAGATCGACGACGCGAGAGCAGGTCGTCAACCCGAGGTTGCCCTGCTGGCGGTGCCAACCTCGGATGAGGATGGTGGAACCGGCGTGGTCCCGGAGGGACGGCCGGGCGGGTAGCGTGACAGTCGTGGTGTCAACGCAATGACAGGAGTATAGTCGTGTCCGGACATTCCAAGTGGTCAACGATTAAACACAAGAAGGCCGCCCTTGATGCCAAACGCGGCAAGTCCTGGAGCAAACTAGCCCGTGCGATCACCATGTGCGCCAAGAACGGCGGCAACCCCGACGACAACCCCAGCCTTCGTCTGGCCGTCGAGAAGGCCAAGTCTGACAACATGCCGAAGGACACGATCGAGAAGGCCATCAAGAAGGGCACCGGCGAGATCGAGGGGGAGAGCTACGAAGAAGTGCTGTACGAGGGCTACGCCTTCGGTGGCGTGGCCGTCATGTGCAAGGCCACGACCGACAACCGCAATCGCACGAGCGCCGAGATCAAGAAAGTCTTCGAGCGTGCCGGCGGCAACCTCGGCGCGCCAAACTGTGTAGCGTTCCAGTTCAAACAAAAGGGCGTGTTCGTGATCGACGCCGAGAAAGCCACCGAAGACCAGATCATGGAAATTTCGCTGGAAGCCGGTGCCGAAGACGTGAGTTCCTCGCAACTTATTCACGAGATCACGTGCACGCCGGAAGCGTTCGAGGCTGTCAAGAAGGGGATCGAGGAGGCCGAGATCGAGATCCAATCAGCCGATCTCTCCATGGTGACCGACAACAATATCTCGCTGGACTTGAACGGCGCACGCAAGGTCATGAGGTTGATCGACACCCTGGAGGAACACGACGACGTAGACGCCGTCTACTCCAATTGCGACATTCCCGACGATGTCGTGGCCGAACTGGCGAAGGAGTGATGTATCCTAACCGTCGTACGAGACAAGTGCGACGGGTGCCACTGGCGGCTTGTCCGCCAGTGTTGGTGAACCACTAGACGACCGTGCGAGACTACGCTCTTGAACCTTGCACAAACGACAGCTCCCTCACGGTCGCGGCCCTGTTTGGGCGGCGCGTACATCGAATTCACGTCACCCACAAGGGGTGACGCTACAGGAAAGCCGAGAACACTATCTAAAGTCCGCGGCTTGGCGGCGCCGGTTCGCGCACGGTCATTCAGAACGCCATCCGGACCCTGATGCCTCCGACGATCGAGTCGCGCGCGTTGTCGCTGCCGCCCGGGTTCGTGATGAACTGGACGTCCGGGCTGATAATGCACCACGGGGTCAGGTGGTAGGCATAGTACAGCTCGTAGATCGTCTCCCGGTCGGCCAGGTTGTTGATGTTGTGGCGGAAGGTCTTGGACATCATGCTCTGGGCGATGCCGAACGCCAGCACATCCTTGTCGCGATAGGGCAGGAGCCCCTGATACTGTGCGCCGAACGACCAGAAGTGGTTGATCCGGTTCACCTCGGGATGGGCAAAGGAGTAACGCATGAACGCCCAAAGCCCCTGCTTGTCCTTCTGGTCGTCATTCTCCATCCACAGATACTGGTCGAACGTGAGGTAGAAGCCTACGTCGTCGCTCCGCCACCGCGGTGTTAGCGTACCGCCGCGGTCGTCCCGGAGCACCAGCTTCGACCGGCCGTCGTACCACAGGCCAAACCGGTAGTTGCCCGGCAACGGTCCGTTGGAACTCTCGAACTTCGGCGTCAGAACGAGCTCCGACAGTCCGATGTACGTCGCCGGTCCGTGCAAGCCTCGCTCGACGTCGGCGGCTAATGTCGCGTCCGTCTGGTCACCGTCCACCGCAGCCATCGTCAGGTGAGCCCAGTCGCCAAGCTTGATCTTCAAGTACGCGCCCGGCGACTTGCGGTGCGGGACGATCGGGCTCCGGTTCAGGTTCGCGTTCAGAAAGTGGTCCCAGGGCGCCTTCGCGAACGTCGGAATGTCGAACAGGTCGGCCGGCGTGAGCAGCTTACCGATGCGGAACTCGAGCCGGTCCTCCCACAGGCGTTGCCCGTACCACCACTTGTCGATGTAGTAGTCCTCGTCGCCGCCGCTGCCGAAGACCCAATGGAGTGCGCCGAGGTTGCCTACGTCCGCGTCGACACCGTTGTTCCAGCTCGACTTGCCACGAATGAAGAACCAGGCATTGGGGATCAGACCCATCTTGTCGAAGTCGAGAGTCAGGTTCATGCGCCAGTCGCCGGAGAAGGCAACGGCGTTGTGAGTGTTCAGTCCACCACGGAAGTTCTGCGCATAAGAGGTTGTCAGGATCATGGAGAGGCTGACGCCGTCTTCTTCGAGATCAGTACGCAGCCCACCCCAGTCACCGGTCAGCCGTTTGGTCGTCCAGATATCATAGTAGGGGATTTCCTCCTCAACCACGGGTTGCTCCGTCGCCGCCTTGTCGGTGGTCTGGCTGTACACGATGGAAAGGCTCAGGGGGGACAACCCGGTCGGATCGACAGAGGAGTGAAGGTTGCCGGTTTCAGCGTTGGCCCATCCGGCAAACAGAAGAACAACAATAGTCAGGGCGACCGCTTCAATGTCCACAAAGCGTCGGTCTCTCGACACCATGAATCAAGCTCCTTGCGTTTTCACAGTCCAATAGTCGTGCCAGGGGGATTGATACCCATGCGGAGGTTTCCGCGAAGATGCTGCCGGGGCATGCGACACGCCACATACCCAAACACCTGCTGGCACTTCGCAGCGTCTCGCGCCGGCGCCGAGTCCACAACAGCATCGTTGCTTCCGCACACTTATCTACACGTTGTCATGTTACTTTGTGGCCAAACAGTATGCCTGCTGCATCACCAACCTCGAAGCTGCGGGTCTGTGTGCTGCTGTTCGAGAGCGGCGGCACCCGTGCCCTCAACGCGGAAACCGATCCAACCCGCTCGTTCAAGGGTGACCGAACACTAAGATGCCTGCGGGGCGGTTGCCTCCATGCCCAGCTCGGCCGTTTTCGCCTTGGGAGCCTTGAGCATGAGCGCCAGCGCGGCGGCGATCAGGCACGCAATGCCGGCGATCAGGAAGGGTATTTTCCACGCCTCCACGCCGGTGCCGCTGGTCGCGGCGGCGTCCTTGAAGTACCCGGCGATCTGGGGGCCGACAATTCCCGCGATGCCGTATGCCAGAAACACCCAGGGATAATTCGTGCCTACGTTCTTGTTCCCGAAGAAGTCCGCAGTTGCTGCGGGGAACAGGGCGAAGTTGCCGCCGAAGTTGAACCCGATGATGCACGCACCCACTATCAAGCCCATCTTCGTTGCGCCGACCTTGAAGAACACCAGCATCATGATGCCCTGAATCAGGCACATCAAAAACAGCGCG
>JAUXGE010000083.1 GCA_030622435.1 Planctomycetota bacterium | reverse complement strand
CGGGTGTCGTTCCACACGGCGTCGATCCGGCCATTCGGCGCCACCGACATCATGCCGAACCACTGCCAGGCGCCGTTGCCCACGGGGTCGTCGTTGACGCGGACCTTTTCGCTCCAGGTCTCGCCACCGTCGGTGCTTCTGATGAAGTTGACGTCGAGTTCCTCGCGGGAGGATTCGCTCACACTCCCCAGGACGTAGACGTTGCCGCGCGTCGGGCCGTCGGAATGATCCGTGGCCACCCAGATCTGGCCCGCCAAGCCACCGGGGTTCGGCAGAGCTCCGACGCGGAGGTTCCCGCCCATCTCGAGCAGCCGGAGTGGTTCGAAACTCGGCTCCTGGCCCGGATCCTTCGCGTTGGTGGATTTCGTGAAGACCGGGCAGTCGCCCACGGCATAGAGGATCCCCTCGGGTCCGACCGACATCGTGGGGTACGTGATGGATGGCATTGCCAGCGGGCACAGTTCCTCGAAGGAAGCTCCTTCGTCACATGACCGCAACATGCATAACCCACCATAGACCACGTAGACATTCCCACTTCCAATCCCCATAGTGCGGTCGATGGTCATCCACGGCTTGTCACCGATTCGTGCCTCGGCCGATCCGTCCCACGTCACACCGCCATCGGTCGATTTGAACACGGGTTCGACAACTCGAAAGCCAACGCCAAGGTAGTAGATGGTTCCGTCGGAACTGGCGTCGAGCACGGGGTCGCTCCTGAACACACCCGGCGCCAGCACGCCGGGAAAGACCCAGGTTCGACCAGCGTCGTGGCTGTACGCATACCCAGCCTGGCGGAAGTCGGACTCGATCGTGTCAAACTGCCGCCACCCGATGACGATCTTTCTCGGATCGGTCGGATCGATAGCGATGGACGGCTCGTTGGCTGCGTCACCGACGATGTTACACCCGCGATGCTCGACGTTGACCTGGATGCTGCGGTAATGCGGCGAATCGGTACGAAACCACGCCCCGCAATGCTCGATCCCGGACCCTCTCGTCTCCGCGGAGCGCGGCATCCATGAATCTTTCGGTGGTTCGTCGAAAGTCCTGGGTGTAGGACTGGTATCAGGGCCCTCAGCGCTTACCGCGCCGTGTCCACCATGCTTGATTGCGCTGCGGCTCACAACATTGCCGGGGAGGCGCAGGGTCCGGCAAGAAGCGATCACGCCAAGAGCCACAAACAAGGATATTAGCGCACGTGACACGGGGCGGATCCCTTTCAAGCTTCTGCAACGAGCATGTGCAGCAGTGCTAACCTCCAGTGCATCTAGCTTCCCAGGATTATAGACCGATTGGGGGATGATTTCCTCTCAGAGAGCGACGTGTCAGCCGAAATGGTCCCGAAGATCGTGGAGGCCCTGCGGAAGTAAGGTGTGACGCGGAAGCTTACGTTCTACACACCCTGGGCGTTCCCTGGACCTATCCCGCGGGGCCGCCTCTGTACTCGATGGTCCAGACCCGGCGAAGCCGGGTGCGGCCGCGCTTGTTCGACAATCCGTTGTGCGCAACAGGCATGCCCGCGCTGCGCTCGAGCATGGCACCCACGACGGAACAGTCCCTCACTCCGCATGGGCGCCAAGTTCAAGACCCAACGAAGCGGGTGCCATGGCCAAGGCCCGGCAAAGGCGGGCGCGGCCATGCTGGTGGCAAGACTGCGGCCTCGGCACACCCCGCACTGCTGACACAGCAGTGGCACACGTCATGGCCGACATGAGGGTTGGGGCTACATTCGTTGTGGTGCGTCAGGGACGCACCCTACGTCTCCGTAAACCCTGCACTGCTGACACAGCAGTGGCACACACCGGCCGACACGGGGGTCGGCCGCTACAGGAACAGCCGGCCACACTTTGCGGGCTGAGCATTCTTGGCGGCAGGACATCCGGACTACACGTCTTCCCACTCTTCCTCTTCATGCCTGATGCGGCGTGCGATCGCCCGCGCCTTGAAGAACCGTCCCAATCGGATGTAGGCCGTGACGGCGAACGCGATCATGATCGCGGCGCAAGCAATCCCCAGGGCGAGTCGGACCGGGTCGACCGGGTTGAAGCCGCTGGCAATCAGGGCGACGGCAAAGAGTGCGCAAAGTAGCCCGGCGACAACTTCGCCCAGCGGGAAGTAGGTGTCGTTGAGAACGAAGATCCCCTCCATCTTCAAGGGGCGTGCATTGTAGTGGTTGCCGCATTCGGGGCAGATGTGAATGTGGGGCAGGGTCCGAAGGTTGTATCCGCATATTCCGCAGTGCATGGACCCTCTGATGATCCGGTTCTTGTAGATCTCATCCGCCAGCTTCTCCAGTTCATACGTGGAAAGAGCCATGGACTACTCCTCCCGAAGCCGCTACTCCGTGAACAGCGCCTCGACAAAAGCGGCCGGATCGAACGGCTCCACGTCCGTGGGCTGCTCGCCCAGACCTACGAACTTGACGGGGACGTTGAGCTGATCACGGATGCCGACGACGATGCCGCCCTTGGCGCTGCCGTCCAGCTTGGCCAGGAAGATACCCGTGACAGAAACGTGCTGGGAGAACTGCAGCGCCTGGTTGACGGCGTTTTGCCCGATCGTCGCGTCCAGCACGAGCAACACTTCGTGCGGCGCGCCGGGTATCTTCTTCTCGACGACCCGTTGTATCTTGCCCAACTCTCGCATCAAATGATCCTGCGTGTGCAGCCGGCCGGCGGTGTCGATGAGTAGAATGTCAGCCTTACGGGCCACGGCGGCCTCACAGGCGTCGTAAGCCACGGCGCCAGGGTCGGCACCCTGGTCGTGCTTGACGATCTGAACCCCGATCCGCTCGGACCAGATGCTGAGCTGCTCGACGGCGGCAGCGCGAAAAGTATCGCACGCGCCGAGGATCACACGCTTGTTCTGCTGCGTGAAGTAGTGTCCGAGCTTGGCTATGCTCGTCGTTTTACCCGATCCGTTGATGCCGCTGACCAGCACGACGGTCGGCCCGGATTCGGCAAACAGGATGCGCCGGTCGGACTCGGGCCACATGGCGACGATGTGCTCCTTGAGGTACTCGGTGACCTCCTGCTCCTCGACGATGTCACCGTTCTTCCACCCGGCCTGGATTACGTCGATGAGCTTCCGTGTGGTCGTGGGGCCGAAGTCGCCCGTTAACATCGTGTCCTCGAGCCGGTCGATCGTATCCCGGTCGATCTTACGCCCCACACGCAGCACCGAGCGGAGCCCGGACGTCACCTTCTCCCTCGTCCTGGTAAGCCCTTTCTTGAACCGGTCGAGCAGCCCCATCAGTTCTGATCCGTGGGTGTGCGGTCCATTCTTCTCATGACGAGATCCAACACACCGTTAATGAACCGCGGCGATTCCGCGCCGCCGTATTCCCGACCGATCTCGATGGCCTCGTCCAATGCGACCTTCGCCGGGATCGTATCGTCGAGCATCTCGGCGATGGCCAGCCGCATCGCGTTGCGCTCGACGGGCGACATGCGCGACAGGCTCCAGTTCTCGGCCGCCGCGGAGATGCGGTCGTCGATGCCCTGGCGCTTTTCCAAGTAGGCCAGAACGAGCCGTTTTGCATAGTCGACGACGGAATCGGCCGGGTCGCCAGCCGTGAGGAAATCGTCCAGGGACTCCAATGACTCGTCCTTCTGCACCTCCCACTGGCAAAGAGCTTGCATGGCGAGGATTCGGGCTTCTCGGCGCAGACCGGGCATGGAAGGTTACGCCGGTGTAGGAACCTGGCTGATCAGGTTGCACAGCTCGATAGCGCTGAGAGCGGCATCCACGCCCTTGTTACCCGCCTTCGAACCCGCCCGTTCCACGGCCTGCTCCAGGGTGTCCGCCGTGATTACGCCAAAGGCGACCGGGATGCCGGTGTCGAGACCGACTTGAGCGATGCCCTTGGCCGCCTCCGCGGCGATGAACTCGAAGTGCGGCGTCTGCCCGCGAATGACACAGCCGAGGCACAATACGGCGTCGTAGGAACCCGACTCCGCCAGCCGCTTGGCAATAAAAGGCAGCTCGAACGCGCCCGGAACGTACACACACGTGATGTTCTCCGGATCGCAGCCGTGGCGTTTCAACGCGTCCATCGCCCCGGTCAGCAGCTTCGACGTGATGAACTCGTTAAACCGGCTCACGATGATGGCGAACCGCTGCCCGTCGATCGTCAACTGCCCGTGTAGTTCCTGAGGCATAGCGTCACCGTCCTTTTCCTATTCAAGTGCCGGACAAAATGAGCTGCGGGATCTCAGCCCGCGTAGTGCTCCGACACCCGATCATGCGGATTTCCCTCGTCCGCCGGCACGGGAATCGTTCGCACGACCCAGGTCCCAAAGAGCCGACCCCCCACATCATCTTTATAGGCCTGTCGGCCAACCTGGATGGAAAGCCTATGACACGGCCGAGTAACGGTCAACACTAGAGCATTCTCGGGTTCTGTGTAGCGACGAAATCTGCACAAGCTGCGGGCGAAACCGAGTTCCGACCGCTTGCAGAAAAACAGAGCTTGCTCTGGTTCCGCTGTTGACAAGGACATCGAAATAAAGCGGCGGCGTGACAGCCGCTTATGCAGCCGCCACGCCGCCGATGACGTACGAACAAGTGTCGGGGTCTAATGCAATCCTTCCGTCATTCGCCCGATGGCGACTGTTCCTTACGGTGCCGTTGGGCAAGCAATAGGTATCTGCGTATTCAGATACGGCGGGTAGGTACCAGCCCCGTTTAGAAGGTCGATCACACGCAGGATGTCCGGGGGTCCGCATACGTTGCTCCGGTCGACGTCACACTGGTAGTCCTCGCACGTGGCGACGTTGTTCAAGCAGTCGATCACACGCAGGATGTCGGACGGTGCACTCGTCCGGTCACCGTTCACGTCGCCGGGCTGATACCCCATGCAGTACCGTTCAAAGGTTTCCAAATACCTGGCGCAGGTCCACATACCTTCACTGATGATACGGTCAAACGTCAGCGTCACCGTCCTCGGATCGTAGGAACAGGAAATATCCACAATTGTCGGCTCATCTCCCATCGGATTGAACGGGAGTTCTCTGACCTCGAAGTCCGAGATGTCAAGGTCGTTGCACGGATCACATTCTTCATCGACCGTGAATGTCATCGAGTTCCATCCGTCAGGCTGCGTACCGTCGGGGTTGCTCGGCTGGCGGGCGTCGATCGCGCAGTTCGGGGGATCCACCCCAACGATATTGCATGCGCAATCCCCCGTGCTAATCTCGAGCCCCACCGTATCGGGCAATGTGATCACATAACCCACGGACATCATGAAGGTATGATTGTAAGGGGCCCCCAAGAAGCCCACCGTGAATGTACCGCACGCACCCGGCATAACCTCGAGCGTATATGTCGCCACATACTTGGGCGGCGGAAAGTAGAAGGGTGCCTGGATAACCTGGAGAAGGGTGGATGCAAACCGGAAGTTTGTATTGGACAAATCGACTCCCGCAAACTCCGGTGGCGGGCTTCCGGCAGGTGCGAAAATGTAGTCGGGCCTTAAGTTGTCAAAGTAAGCCCCATCCTCCGGATGATGGTCTAGACCGGTACAGAACCCCCGAATTCCCTCACTGATCCAGCATTTTTGGTCCGGGGGGCAATCACCGTCGCCGTAGCAGATCGATGTCACGTGAGGGTCGTCCCAGTATGCCGGCATCACGGGAAGGTCGAGCCCAAATTGCGAGCCGTCAATCATGAACTGGTAGTTTCGAAGTCTGTCATCAGGGTCCACACCGTTCGGGAACCAATCGGAGGCGTAGATTTCGCACTCGATGAGATCACCGACACCGGCCGTCACGCTGCTTGTCGGCGTAATCGGCGAGTCGTTTATCGCGACCGCTATGAGCGAAACCTCTGCTGCTCCTGCGACGCCGCTCATCGCGAGCAGGCCAACACAAAGACAACCCAGCCACAAACGCCCAGACACGTATTTCATTGCTCGTCCCCTTCTCTAATCAGCGGTTCACTAACACGGTAGATGCACGTATACCGCATCATCCAAAGTTCACCTAAGTGTAGCCGAATGACCTCTCATACTCAACAGGATACCCCAACATACCAGCGAGGCCGGTCGAGACCTCGTCGTCGGGGTGACCCAAACGGACTATCATAGCACAACGGACGTCCCCACGCTCGGCAAGAATCGCCGAAACGCGTCATCCGATAAGTAGCTGGCGGAAGTTACTCTCTTTCGACCCTCAAAGACCGGAATAGCCGCCACAGTCCCTCATTCCCCGGGACCGATAACTCTTCCACTGACACTAATCCCGTGGAAGGTTCTTCCGAATCCAGCCTCCCCCATAAGGGTCAAACAGGCAATTATAGGGCAGATGAGCACTGTTGTCCATACACCTTTACCCCTCGAAATAAAGGTGCTGAGAAGCCCACCGGCATCCGACAATCCCCCATCGTCCTGATTCCGAGGCACGGGCGATCGGGATACAAGTGACGCAATGGCTGCCTGAAAACAGCGACGTGCCAGGAGGATCCTTTATAGGCCCGCACCCCGGGCGCCCGAAGGCGATACCAACTCTCCTATTACCGGACGTACGCTGCAGGAAATCCCAGAAGGTGAGAATGGGGCTGTCCGGGGGTCTCAGGTCGGCAAGCTCAGGCCGATGCGCCCACTCCGGCTTCCTCCTCCTCGTCGGCCTCGTAGCCTTCCTCCAGATCGGCGGACACCCGCTTCTGCCAGGTCTTCCATTGATCGGGGGTAACCAGCACCTCTCGGGCCTGGGATCCCTTGTAATCACCGACGATGCCCGCGTCGGCCATCTGGTCGATCAGACGCGACGCCCGCGAGTAGCCCACATTCAGCCGCCGCTGAAGCAGGCTCACGCTTCCGCGACGCGATTGGAGGATGATCTTGACGGCCTGGTCGAACAGGGGATCGCGCATCAATTCGGAACCCTCGCTTCCCGGGGTTCGAAGCCGCACGAGCTCGGGGTGAAACTCGGGCTTGGCTCGTGAGGATAAATCCTCCAGGACGGCGTGAATCTCGGACTCCTCGAGGTACGTTCCCTGAGCGCGGACGAGCTTGTGCGAGCCGGGAGGAAGGAACAGCATGTCGCCCTGGCCAAGCAGGACCTCGCCACCGTTCTGATCCAGCACGATCCGCGAATCCATTCTGGACGCAACTCGGAAACATACTCGCGAGGGCAGGTTCGACTTGATCAGACCCGTGACCACTTTGGCTTCGGGTCTCTGAGTGGCCACGATGATGTGGACACCGACAGCGCGAGATTTCTGAGCGAGCCGCGAGAGATGATGTTCCACTTCCCTGGGAGCGGTCATCATCAGGTCGGCCAGTTCGTCTATGACGATCACGATATATGGAAGGTGAAGCGGGATTCGGTTCTTCTCCGTCTCATTGGTCGGTTTCAGCCTGTCATACAATCCCTCCGCGCCAAGACCGTTGTAGCCGGCTATGTTCTTGACGCGCGCCTCGGCGAGCAGCTCGTACCGCTCATCCATCTTCGTGACCGCCCACTCGAGGATCTTCTCAGCTCGAGCCAGGTCGGTCACGATGGGGCACATCAGATGCGGCATGTCCTTGAACTGGCTCATCTCGACCATCTTCGGGTCGATGAGGATCATCTTGACGTGGTCAGGACGCTTCGTCATCAGAACGCTCAAGACGATCGAGCTGAGACAGACACTCTTGCCGGAGCCGGTGGTTCCGGCTATGAGCAGGTGCGGCATCGTCGTCAGGTCCGTCACGAGAGCAGTGCCGGCCGCGTCCTTACCGAGGAAGAGGGGCAGCCCCATCCCCTGAGCCCTCTTCCCGGCAAGTGTCATGAGTTCGTGGAGGCGGACTTTCTCCTTCTCGACGTTGGGCACCTCGATCCCAACCGTGTTCTTGCCGGATATCGGCGCGACGACCCGGATGGCGTGGGCCTTGAGTGCTCTTGCAATGTCATTGGAGAGCGTCGCTATCTGCGAGACCTTGATGCCGCTGCCGAGTCTGAGCTCGAACATGGTGATGACCGGCCCCGTATCGATCTCGACCACCTGGGCGTCGAGTCGGAACTCCTCGAGCGTCTGTTCCAGCACCTTGGCCTGGCGACGAACGATGACCTCCTGCTGGGCGCTGTACCCGTACTCGGAGGGGTGGAGCAGGTCTAGGGAGGGAAGGGTCCAGTTCTCGATCTGCCGGGGATAGGGCTCTGCCGATGCTGCGTCTTGCGGAGTGGGGAAGTTGACGATTAGACCGGCTCCCGACACGCCGGAAGATTCCGAACCGATCCTCCCGGGATCCGCCTCCTCGTCCACCTCGGCATCGTCGTATTCGTACTCGGCGTCGCCGCCCTCGGCATCGAGCTCCTCGCCATCCGTCTCGTCTTCGGCCGAGGCCGGATTCTCGTGAGTCTCGCCGCCCTGCTCGTCGAACAGCCCGGCTTGCTCGTCGTCCCCTTCGGCTTTCTTGGCGCGACGCCGGCGCCGCCCGGTGCCGGATGCACGCATGGCCAGGAGTGCTTCGCTCTCCTCCGCTGTTACTCCCTCATCGCCCTGGTCCGATCGGAGAGCCGAACGAGCCGCCACAGTCCGGCGTGCCAGTGCCAGGGCACCGCCGGAAGCGCGTTCCACCTCCTTCTTCATGAAGCCCGGAAGCTGCAGCACCCATCCCTCAGTGGCAAAAAGCAATCCGACAAACAGGCTGGCCGCCAGAACGATCAAGGTACCGAGCCGGTCGAGATTATTGCGCAACACTTCGCCGAGGGCGTATCCGATCAAGCCTCCGTGACCCACTGGAAGTGGTCCCGTACCTGGTGCTGAGATGAGGTGTGCGGAGGCCGAAGTGCAGGCCACCAGGATGGTCAACCCGAGTACCCGTTCCCACAGGCTGCCGATCCTGCCCCGGACGAGCCGGGCGAGGCCTGCCAGGGTCGCGAACAGCATCAGCGGGTATGTCCCGTCGCCGATGAAGTAACGAAGTTGATAAGCACACCATGAGCCGATGGGGCCACAAGCATTTGCGGCGGGCGAGTTGTGGGGATACTGGTTCGGACTCGGCCAGTCGCCCGAGTCGAAGGTGAGCAGCGCCGGCCAGAGAAATACGCACAGGGTCAACACACCGAGGGACAGGAGAGCGGATCGATACGAATTGAGCTCCGAGTCTTCTGCCATGCATTGCTCGATTCACGAACGGCGACCCGGCAACCCCGAGGGTGCCTTCCTGCCGAATCCTCGCGAGGCGCACAATAACCGCCGCACACCGGACCGGGATGCGGACTCTTGCCTCCTAGGGCTGCCAGCCGTGTTTCCAACCTCGTCGGCCTTATCGGTCCGGCCATGGTCAACGCTGGAGCGAAACTGGACGTCCGGGGCTGTGCTTTGAGGGTGGATTTCCGGCCCCTACCCCTCGGCTGAGCTCTGTTTAGGCCGGTTTCACCAGAAGCGGGACCTTGTTACAATGCCTGGGTAACGGTGCGCTGGCAGCAAGTAATTGCAGGAGCGGGTTCGGTGTTTCTTGGACGTTCGCGCGGTGCATGGCGGGCACGCGGAAGATGTTTCACAAGGCTCTTGCCAACGGCACGTTACCGAGGAAGATGGTGCACCGACCGAGCCGGCCTGTGAGTGCGAACTCACGGCCGACACACGCACGGGGCGTAGCGCAGTCCGGTTAGCGCGCTTGACTGGGGGTCAAGAGGTCGCTGGTTCGAATCCAGTCGCCCCGATTAACTAAACCACTGAAAACAAAGGACTTGCGTCACAACTTGGCGTGAGTCCTTCTTCTATGGCTACTTCCTGCGCCACCATTTGGCCACCACTCTGGGAGCCAAGTGAAGGGCGGATTGCGGCGTGTGAACGGAGGTTGGCGGCATGGGCTACATCAGAAAACGAGCCTACGGTGGGCTGGCTTTCGTCTTCTCCTGGAAGGGCAAGCGCCTTGTCGTTCCTAATCGATAGAACCTCATGTCGGCCGCACAATTCGACGCGTTGGACCCACTCAATTGCCGCCTCTTCACGTTCGTATTCACGTCGTGCTCAATCAATATCGTACTTGAAGTCATCCGGTTTGACCGCCAGAACCGAGCAGGGTGACTCCCGCACGATTCGCTCGGCCACGGTCCCGAGTAGTACGGCTCTTATCCCGGTGCGACCGCGCGTTCCGACGACGACAAGATCGGTCTCGGAGCTCTCGATAAACTGAACGATCCCGTCCGCCTCACGCGCGTTTTCGACTACGTTCGTTTTGACCTGCAGTGCATGTATCTCGCTCTCGAAAGGCTGGAGAGCTACCTGCATGCGCTCGCTCAGAGAGTCTGAGTGGCGCTGCTGGTCCTCCGGCGATGGTCGTGGAACGTAGTTGGACCCTTTCCATGGTGATGAGGACACATGCAGCAGGCACAACGACGCTCCATCCTGTTGGGCGACACGTATCGCTTGCTCGATGACGCGGTGCGACGATTCCGAGAAGTCCACGCAGGCAACGACATTCTTGAAACAATTGTCGTGATAACCGCGAACGAGAAGTACTTTCGTCGCCGCCTTGCGTACACACTTGGTGGCAAGCGTACCGGCTCCTTTTGATGGATCAGATTCCCCGTTCGCTCCCAGCACCAGAAGATCGGCGGAGGTACGTTTGACGCGGCGTAGAAGTTCGAGGAACGGAGTGCCGGTCATGGCATCTGCGTGCGCGCTCACTTCCTTTTGCTCCCCGACCAGTTCTTCAAGCTGTGTCAGGGCGGAAGCGAGGATTCTCTCGATAGCGTCCTGGGAACCCAGCAGCGCCCGCTTGCAGTTCCAGAATTCTTTCAGGTGGTTGACCATCGAGTTGTCAACAATATGGAGGGCGTGCATCTTCGCCTGGTTCCACCCGGCTATGCGCGCGGCCTGCTCGAGGGCGCACCTCGAGAAGGAGGAAAAGTCGACGCCAACGACTATGTTCTTGAGACAGTCCATTCACGTTCTCCATTAGACACGGTTTCCGGTCCGGCCGTAGGTCTACGTGGTCGGGCTATCCGGATATCCCCAGCCGCTTGGCCAAGTGTGCTGCGCCGTCTACCAGCCAGACCGCGCCCCACCAGAGTCCCAGGAAGGTCGCCGGGTCACGATTCTGGCATCTGATACCGGAGCAGACATCCAACACCTCCCAGGCGCATCAACACATCGCTCTGGCTCACGAGTTCGATGTTACAGTCTTGCTGTTCGGCCAGTTTCACGATCACTTCTTTGTCTTCTGGACCGTGCTCGGTTGCCAACACCAGCACGTCCACTTGCCCCTGCATCAAGGCTTTGCCGCAAGCCTCACTGCCGACGACCGCAAGGCCGTTCGTGCATAACTCCTCCTTCAGCCGCGCTACCGCCGACAGGGATTCGCGCTCCTCCTCTTCGATGAATGACGACAGCGTTGCCTCCACGACATGCGATACCTTCTCCCGCCCGGGCGCGGGGACGGTATCGACGAGCATGGGGGCCAGATACTTTGGAAGTGCGGCACGAACCTGCGCAGTGATGCGCGGATTTCCTGCGAGAATCAGGTGTGTAAAGCCACCCGCCGACATACGCTGATCCAGGATCTGGATCGTCTCTTTGATAAACTGCTTGGTGCGCTCCCGGCGGTGGTTCTGGTAATGTCGTTTGGTCCACTCTCTTCCCACGCGTTGCCGTAGTTCCGGCCTTTCTTTCCAGATTTCCGCGGTGACCGCGCCCAAGTGCACTTCCAGAATTCGGACGCTCTGCTCCGTACAAAGCATGATGACATAGCGGTGGTACGTGTCCTTGAGTTCTACCAGATGGTAGATGTTTGGGGTGGCGTCAACCGCGATTGATGTGGGCAACGGAACCCGAAACTGAAGGGGCAGAAAAAACGGCTGGGATCCACCTCGGGCGAACACCGCGACGCCCCTCGCGCCAGGTTGCACATGATCCTTGATAAAACTGACGGTCTTGGCCAGGCCTTCCTCAAAAGTTTCCTTGTGTTCGGGACCGACGGCCCTTCTCAAGAGCGCCACGCGCTCCGCGAAGGCGTTGCGGAAGCCCGGTAGACCGGCCTCGACATTCAGATAGCAGCTGATCACCAGGGCTTCGGATTCTTCCAGCGTCACCAGCGTACGTATGTGTTGCTGCAGCTTGCTGAGTTCCATCGTTTTGTCCTTGCCAGAGGTTGGCTCCCAGCGCTTGTCACGCCTCGATCCTCTGAGTTTGTCTCCGTGCGGGATACTTGCGTTTCGTAACCCCTTAATGTCACGGCATGGCACCACAATTACATTGAGCCTTAGCGATGTCTGAGCCTCCAAACCAGTTTATGGATCTCGATCGCGACGATGACGGTCAACGCGCAGCCCAGCAAAGCCAACCAGACGGCTGGCTTAACGGGCTCCACCTCGAGCAGCGTACGGCCCAAGGGCAGGTACATCATTGCTATGTGGACCAGCATCGCGAGAGCGGAGCCGGCGATCAGAATCGGGTTTCGGAGCGGAGACAGCCAGAAGGCGGACTTCGTTTCCGATCGGCTGTTGCCAATATGTATGATTTGGAACAGTACCATGAGCAGGAGGATCGCGTTACGTGCTGATACCTCGCTCCATCCGGCCGAAAGCAGCCACGCAAAGACGCCAGTTGCAACGCTGCCCATCACAACCGCACCGACGATCGTGCGTTCGATCATGAGCCGGTTGAAAATGGGCTCCCGTGGCGGTCGCGGCTTGCGACGCAACACGCCCCCCTCGCTCGGTTCAAACGCCAGGGCAACATCTTGGATGCCGTTGGTTACAAGATTGAGCCATAGGAGTTGCACGGGGAGTAGCGGAAGCGGCATTCCGGTAGTGACGGCCGCTATAATGAAGAGGACCTCCGCGGCCCCGGTGGAAATTAGGAGGTAGATCACCTTGCGAACGTTGTCGTAGGCGACGCGTCCTTCCTCGACGCCGGCGACAATGGAGGCGAAGTTGTCATCGCTGATGACCAGGTCGGCGGCATCGCGCGCAACGTCGGTGCCCGATTTGCCCATGGCCACGCCGATGTTGGCGGCGCGCAGCGCCGGAGCGTCGTTCACACCGTCCCCGGTTACCGCCACGTAGTGTCCCGCGCGGCGCGCCGCGTTAACCAGCTCAAGCTTCTGGCGAGGGGTAACTCGAGCGAATACCCGGCCACGCTCGAGGGTCGATTGCAGATCCTCCGCGGATTTCCCTACGAGCTCGGGGCCAGTGACGACTTGGTCAGGCTGCGTGGCTAGGCCGAGGTCACGGGCGATGGCCAGCGCGGTGACCGGGTGGTCGCCGGTAATCATCGCGACCGACACGCCTGCATCGTGGCACGCGGCAACCGCTTCGCGAACCCCGGGTCGGAGAGGGTCGATCATGCCGACGAAACCCAAGAACGAGAGTCCTGACGGATCCGACGGCGCCTGGGATGAATCCACGGAATCGGGAGCCTCACCTTGGGCCAACGCCAGAACCCGATATCCTCGCTCGGCCATGGACTCGGCCATGCCTTGCCATTCTTGGCTCGGGACTGAACCGTCTTGGCCATCACACATGGCCAGGATGCGTTCCGGCGCACCTTTCACAAAGACCTGATACGTCCCATCGGCTCCGTGGTACGACGCGGCAAACTGATGTTCGGATTCGAACGGGATGTCGTTCACCTGTGGGTGAGTGTTCAGGGTGCCCTGGCGACTCCAAGCGAGCTTCTCGGCCAAGGACAGCAACGCAACGTCTGTAGGATCACCATGCCACACCCAGGTTCCCTCGTTGCGGCGCAGGTCTGCCTCATTGCAGAGGACGGCGGCGCGGGCCAGCTCTGTGAAGCGATCGGCTGACTCGATCGGCTTGCCCTGAAGGAGGACCTGTCCCTCGGGTACGAACCCCTCCCCGGTAACCTCGAATATGTCACCGTTCGGCAAGCGGACTTCGCGAACAGTCAGTTCATTGCAGGTCAGCGTTCCGGTCTTGTCGCTGCCGATCAGCGTACAGCTGCCCAGGCCTTCCACCGCCGCGAGCCGGCG
>JAUXGE010000236.1 GCA_030622435.1 Planctomycetota bacterium | reverse complement strand
TGGCATTTCGAGCTACGGGGAATTGATCAAGAGCGGCAAGGAGGAAGTTCTCGGTTCCACATGTTGGTTCGATGATGGATGCTGCGCGAACCCTACAACGAGCCAGTACCCGGCAGGCGTCGCGGGCAAGCTGTATCGGCGTCTGGAAGTCGCCGAACTCAACTGTTTGCTTGGTCTTCTTTCGGCGTCCCATGACGTCTAGCGCAGGCGTTTGACCCCCTCCACACTCCCCGCTTTTTCGATTACGCGCCCGTACTGAAGCCGCCATTGAAGGGCGTTAGATATTGTCAGATATCCCTCTTCGGGCGGCTTTTTCAGAAGCTGTTCCGCGATCTTGTTGGCTTGGATGTCGTCCATTGGCAAGTTGCGGTCGCTCATAAAAGCCAAGAGGTCGTCGATGTTGCCCTGGTTCTCGAGTATTTGGCGTATTCCCGTCGTCGTCTGAAAATCCCCTGTTCGGTGCTCTTCGACAAAAATGACATGGAGAATGTTCAGCTTCCCTGTGCGTGTCTGTTCGTTGTCCGTCTTTTCATATACGAAAACCAGGAGAGAGTATCCCAGACCGAAGACTTTCTGGCGAGCCGACTGAAACGGGCACGAGGACTGGGGCTGCTTCACGCTCGTCACCTTCATGTCTACGTCGAGCTCCGGGAAGTCAATTCCCTTGGCGCTGCTTCCCTCGATGTACGAGTATTTGCTCCTCAGACATGCCTGGAACTTGTGCTCAAAATAAGTTCCTACGGCTTTCCCATCGGTGACACCGTAAATTGTGGGTTCATCATGGACCGATTCCCTCTTGGCGAAGGTTCTTGCTTCCTCGCACAAAGATGACACGGTCAGTTGCTTCATAAGCGCGATTCCTTGTTCCAGGCGTTGCGACAGCTTGCCGGGTTGGCCAGGCCCTGAATGTTGCGCCGGCGCCTTCGTCCCACGCCTCCTTCATCCTTCATTCCGTTGCCCGATTCTAACTCCCACCGAACAATCTCGCCACCGTCCCGTTTCCCGGCTCAGTCGCTGTGATCGTGCGTCGCTGGAGCCCCGATCCCACGCGCGTTGAACAAGCTGGGCTTGCCAGCAAGCTGCATCTGGCTGTCGATCACGAAGTTCCCTCGAGTGACAACCTTCTGTCCCTCGTCGAGGCCCTCGAGAACGGGATAGAATCGGCGTCCGTTTTCATCCTGGGCCACCGGACCGATCTTTATTTCCACACCGCGGTAAATGCCGGGGCTCGTCTCGACATAAACGAGCGATCGCTGACCGGTCCGCATCACAGCCTCGGTAGGCACACTCGGCACAGCTACGGAAGCACTTGGCGGCCTGTACCCCGGAAGCGACTCGACGGGCACCATATCCATCTCGCAGATCGGGCAGGCGGTCAATGCGTCGGCGGCTTCCCACGTGTGCATTGGGCAGGCAAACGCGCCACGAGCCGCGGGGGTAGCGGCGCGGCCTCCCGCGCCGAGCGCGACGTCGATCCGGGCCGTGACATACATCTCGGGCTTGAGCCGCCGGTCGGGGTTATCCACATTGACCCGAACCTTGATCGTACGAGTCGTTGGGTCCACCACGGGGTCCACAAACACAATCTCGCCAAGGAACGTCTCTCCAGGCAACGACTGTGCAGTTACGCTTACCTCTTGGAACGGCGCGATCCAGGGTAAATCCGCCTCGTAGAGATCCAGGAGCAGCCAGACCTTCGTGAGGTCGGCAATCTGGTAGAGAGGGTCGCCGGTCTTGACGTATTTCCCCTCCATCGTCCACTTGTGAACGATCGTCCCGTCCAGCGCGGTGTGAATGACCAGATGGTTTGCAACCTCGCCGGTGCGCTCGAGTTCGTCGATCTGCGCGGCGGTGACACCCAGAAGCTCGAGCTTCCGCTGCGCGGAGACGACCAATCCCTCGGAAAGGCGGCGCGATGATCCCGTGGAGTCGTTACGCACGGCATCGACGGACCGAGCAGCCTGTAGCAGCTCTTCCTGGGCCGAGATCATCTCGGGGCTGTAAATCTCGACGAGATGGTCACCGCTGCTGACGACCATACCCGTGAAATCCGCAAAGAGCTTGTCGATTCGACCGCTGGTCCAGGCACTGACCATCTTTAGGCGGGTCTCGTCATACGTGACCTTGCCGACGGTTCGGATGCGCTTCCTGAGGTGCCGCCGCGCAACAGGTTCGGTGGCAAGCTCGGCGAGTCGACGAGCACGCTCACCGAGCGCAATCTCGGCTTCACCCGCATCGGCGGACATGTCCATCATCACCGGTCCGCGCTTCATGCCACAAACAGGGCACCTACTGTTTGGATCGTCACTTCCTTGATCACCGCACTCCGGCATCGTGCACATGTACCATCGCTCGGGCTTAGCCTTGCCGACCGTAACGGCCTGGGACAGCCTCGCCCCGGCAGGCTTGACGCCGAGTTCGTCACTGCCGACGTACTTGGCAATCAACTCCATCCCGCACTGAGGACAATCGCTAGGCTCGGATTGGCGCACCTCCGGGTGCATGGAGCAGGTCCAGTACTCGATTTCGTCACTGGCGGTCGTGTTCGCTGCTACTCTTGGCGACATATCCGACAGCCTCGACGCAGCCTGCTGCATCCGCCACGTCGACCATGCCGCAAACACGGCCACGGCAACCAGCACGATGCACCATCTAATTAGAACACTTCGAACGTCAGCAGCACGATTGTCTGGACCGGCGTCGGTCATGGTTGCTCACCTTGCCCTTGCGTCTCTGAGATGATCTCATCGCGGACCAGTTGCAGACCCACCTCGCGTTGCAGCTGTGAAAACGCCGTCTCGAGCTCGGCTACCTCACGATGCAACATCAACTCGAAGTCGAGCAATCGCCGCCAGTTATCGATCACGGTGAGAAAGTCGCTCCTGCCGGCCTGGTAGGCGGCCAACGAGACTTCATAGGTCTGCCCGACCTGGGGAATCAACGTGGATTCGAGCACCTCGATCGTGTCCTGCTGAGTTTGGACGTTCGTCCAGGCGTTGAAGACCCGAAACGTGATCTGGTTGAGCGCGGTCTGCCTCTCGTGCTGCGTTTTCAGCAATCGGCTTCGGGCCTCCTGCTTGGCCGCCTCGATGCGATCGAACCAGATGGGCACGTTGAACTGGAGCATCAGTGCCCAACTGTCGGTACCGGTCTCGCTCATGCGATTCACGGCTCCGCGCGGCGCATTGGGCGGCTCAAAGGCATCGCGTGGTTCGATGTACGACCACTCGGCACCGATCGTAACATCAGGCCAGTAGCCCAGATCAGCCAGCTCCACCCCTTCCTGATCGCGCTCGGCCTGGTGGATGAGAATCGCCAACTCCGGGTTGTGCTCGATGGCTAGTGCGACAAGTTGTTCCACATCGACATCGAACGTCTGCAAGTGGATCGGCTCGGTCACGGGCACCTCGCGCGTGGGTGGATAGTCCAGGAGTCGGTTCAACGCCGCGGCGGCTGACGTTCGCTTGCGGGCAAGCCGGCTTTCGTTGTCGCGGAGCTTGACCACATCGGTTTGGACCCGCAGAAGGTCATGCTGCTCGGCTTTGCCGACACGGTACTGCGTCGCGACCACCTGCTCCAGGTTCTCGAGCGACACTCGGTGATCACGCGTCAACTCGATGGACCGTTCGGTCAGGTAGAGCCGGTAGTACGCTTGCTCCACATCCGCTATCAACTGCAGCCGCGTGGCGTTGAGCCGTTCGATCGCCATGCGCACTTCAGCCTCCACGGTGCGACCAGCGCGGTCGAGTCTCGCGGGCAACGGGATCTTCTGACCGACTCCGAAGACGAAATG
Organism: Planctomycetota bacterium; assembly: GCA_030622435.1. Taxonomy (GTDB): domain Bacteria; phylum Planctomycetota; class Phycisphaerae; order UBA1845; family UBA1845. The sequence goes on along the minus strand of JAUXGE010000236.1, from coordinate 3,747 downwards.
GATGTCACCGGCCGCGGTCCGAATCGGTTCCGGACGAACGGCAAGGCGCAACACGGGATCGGGAAGGGAGGTTGCTTGCGTGACACGTTCCAGCTTGGCGCGGGCATCCGCCGTTGCGGCCAGCACGGCGGGGTTGCGCTCCAGCGCTTCGAGAATCCATGGCTGCAACTGAGCCGAAGATGGTGACAAGCGTATCTGGTCGCCGCCTTCACCCACTTCGAGCGCATTCGTGCCCGGGGCTGATTCGGAAGCGGCAGAGCCCGAACGCTCGACCGACCCGGCCGAGTCGATATGGGAAACGGGCCGGTGCCAATCCTCGATGGCTCGCGACACCTCTTGCCTCAACGGCAAAGAGGTGGAGCAGCCATGCCCGAGCCCGAGAAGCACCGAGAGTGCAATCCAGACCCGTATGCGCAGTGCGCGGCACCGCAGCCTCATTGGCTCTTTCGTCGCACCGAGATACGCCGACACAACTTCAGCCGTCCTTCCGTGGAATCCCGAACAGCCTGTTGAATAATGTAGCGTCGTCCATTGTGGGCGACGAGGATGCCCGTATGACGCCACCCACGAGTGGTGACGCTACACTTTGGCGACCGGAAACGACTTTTTTCAACAGGCTGCCAAGGCTTCGGCCCATTTAACAGTATGGCCGGCCCCAATCACGTGACAATCACCCAGAATCGGCCCTGATCCGGGATGTCCCAGTTACAAGCTTCCAAGCGGGCATCCTACCCAAGCAACTTACGAGACTCAAGCAAAGTCGTTCAACCTGTTGGATCGGTTGTTACAGAACCGGCATGTCAACGTCGCCCGCACCGTCAAGATCCTCGATATGACGAACCGACGCCGCGCCCAGCAGCCGTAGGGTGGGTCAAGACCCACCTTATTGTGTCGCGAGTATGTAGGTCGGGTCAGCAGACCCGACGACCCTGCCGGATTCCCGCTCGTCGAAAGTGGGTTTCAACGTTATTCTGGGAGACATGGACTCCGTGCAAACGAATCGTCCGCGGCTGGATCAGATTCTCGAGACGGTGCGGCGGTACTGGGGGTTTGACGCCTTACGCCCGTTGCAGGAAGAGGCGATTCTGGCCGGCCTGGACAGACGCGATTCCCTGGTTGTCATGCCGACCGGAGGTGGCAAATCGCTCTGTTACCACGTTCCACCGGCGGTGGCCCAGCGCACGGACATCGTCGTTTCACCGCTCATTTCCTTGATGAAGGATCAGGTGGACGGCCTGCAGGCGTGCGGTTATCCGGCTGCGGCTTTGCACGGGGGAATCACGCCCCAGGAGCGACGGGACATCGAAGTCGGGATGAGGGCCGAACGGTACCGGCTTGTGTTCGTAGCCCCGGAGCGTCTTCTCTCCGGGTCGTTCCTGTCGTTGCTGCCGCGCGGCGGCGTTGGGGCGTTTGTGATTGACGAGGCCCACTGCATCAGTCATTGGGGACACGACTTCCGCCCCGAGTATCGACGATTGGCAACGTTGAAGGAGCGCTTCCCGACGGCCAGCGTGCACGGGTTCACTGCCACGGCAACGCCGCGCGTCCGGGCCGACATCCTAGAGCAGCTTCGGCTTACAGACCCTACCGTTCTTGTTGGTTCTTCGGACCGCCCCAATCTCGTCTATCGCGTCGTGCCGCGCGTTGACGTGGTGGGCCAGGTGCTCGAAGTGATCCGACGTCACGCCGGGGAGGCGGTAATCGTCTACTGCATCAGCCGCAAGGATACCGAGAGCGTGGCGATGTCGCTGCATGGGCACGGAGTGCGTGCACGGGCATATCACGCCGGGATGGACGCGGATAAGCGGCGCCGGACTCAAGACGCCTTCGCGGCCGAGCAGCTCGACGTCGTCGTGGCCACGGTGGCTTTCGGCATGGGGATCGACCGCAGCAACGTGCGTTGTGTCCTGCACGCGGCCATGCCGAAGTCGATCGAACACTACCACCAGGAGACGGGTCGGGCCGGGCGCGACGGGCTCGAAGCGGAGTGCGTCCTGTTCTATTCCGCAGCGGATGCGATGAAGTGGGAGTCGCTCATCCGTCGCAGTGCGGAAGAGGCCCACCAGCCGGGGGAGGTGATAGAGGCCGCGGTTGAGAAGTTGATGCACATGCGGCGGTTCTGCTCTGCTGCTCAATGCCGCCACAGGAACTTGTCGGAGTATTTTGGAGACACCTACGATCGGACCGACTGTAAGGCTTGTGACGTGTGCCTCGACGAGGTCGAAGGTGTAGCCGATGCGACTGTGACGGCGCAAAAGATCCTCTCCTGCGTAGCCCGTGTGGACGAGCGGTTCGGAGTTGGTCACGTCGTCGATGTTCTAGTCGGGGCCGACACGGAGATGGTCAGACGCTGGGGGCATCAGGGGTTGAGCACTTACGGGCTCGTGAAGGAAACGCCCCGTAAGGCCCTGACCAACATGGTGTATCAGCTTGTCGACCTGGGTCTGCTCGGGCGTAGCGATGACGAATGGCCGAAGCTGCAGTTGAACGAGGCCTCCTGGGCGGTGATGCGCGGCGAGCGCGAAGTCCGCATGGTGCAACCCCAGACCAAAGCGGCACGCAAGACCGATATCGAGGAGGCATCCTGGGAAGGCGTGGACCAGGGCCTGTTCGAGCACCTCCGCACCGTTCGCCGGGAGATTGCCGAGGAACGAGGCGTACCCGCGTTCATTGTCTTTGGCGACGCGACCCTGCGGGAAATGGCCCGTCTGCGACCGGGTTCACGCGATGCCCTGCGCCGCGTTCGTGGCGTGGGAGACCGAAAGCTGGCGGACCTCGGTGAGCGGTTTACGGCCGAGATCACAGGGTACTGCAGGGAACACGACCTCGAGATCGAACCGGAGGAATGTGATACCCGATCGGACGATCCCGCGATCGCCGTGGATAAGAAGCTGAGCCGGGTGCGTGAGGCTGCGCTCGAGCTGTTCGCACAAGGCCGTAGTGTCAGCGATGTGGCAGCAGAATTGCAACGAGCGCCAAGTACGACCCTCCAGTACCTCGTCGAGTATATTCAGGCAAAGCGGCCCGAGAGCATCGAGGCCTGGGTCGATCAGGATACGTACCGGAAAGTCGCCGCGGTGGCCGACGAAGTGGGCACACGGCGTCTACGACCCATCTTTGAACGTCTCAACGAAGCGGTCCCGTACGACACAATTCGCCTGGTAGCACGCCACCTCGAGGTCCGCACATGACGTGCCGGCACCGGCGTTTCAGGCCCGCGAGACATCCGCAACTTCTGCCCCCGGGACTGCTGGTCCCCTTCAACTTCCCTACTCGAAGTCATGCCCCCCATCATCGGCAGAGACTTCGCCCAGGACGGTCCTCGCGAAAGGAAGGCCCTGCCCACAGCACCTTGCTGCTTGTGGCCCATGAACATCCCGGTATGGATGGCGTCGGCGCCCCCCGTGAGCCGACCCAACCCGAAAATCGTCTCGCCCCACAAAGCCAAGCAGCGGCTGCATTCTCGCCCCCTCCATCTCATCCCTTCAACCCGCGCGGGTGCCCCGTCCATCCCGGCGCGATGTCTGTTCGGATCGACCTCTCACGCCTTCGCCGGGATGGGTGGGGGGAAAGCGCCGGTTAGCCGGTGAGGAGTTGTGGATGAAAGAGCCATACGGTGGAGGATTAGCAAACCACGCCGACCCCGAGTCATGCGGTGATGCCCGTGAGGGCATGGCCGAAGCGTTGACAGGGGCACGTGCGGGCCGGCCATTGAGCCGTGAAAGCCTACCACTCCGGAGTGCCGAC
>JAUXGE010000398.1 GCA_030622435.1 Planctomycetota bacterium | reverse complement strand
GCGCAGCCTGGAGCTTCGAGAGAACGGTGGACAGACTCCGCTCACCCTCAACCGTCGCGATGCGCAGACGGTAGAGCCGGCCTCGCTTCGCAAGTGGATCATCCTCTTCGAGAGCCAACCACGCCTCCATGTCTTGCTCCGCCATACCTTCGGAAACGACAATTACGGTTGTCCCTCCGAACGGTCCGGGGCACCGCGGCAGCGCACCCTCCTCTGCGAAGGCTTCAGGGCGAACATCGGTCGGAATGCGATCATACGAGCCCTCCTCGGGTGGCGCCTCGAGGACTGCAACGGGCACACCATCCGCGGCTGTCGCCCGGAGCGCAAGTAGGCGAGCCCAGTGTCGTGCTCGTGATGAATCGCCGTCAACGAGGATATACCGGCGTGTCGTGGCAGCGGCGGCGGGACGAGTGTCAAGCTCGAGGGCCGACCGCAGGATGTTCTCGGCGTCGAGATCAATCTCCCAGGGATCGCTTGTGGCTGCGATCTTAAGGCTATCCAGACCGATTTCGGCGTACTCGCTCAGTTCCGCCGTCCACCACGCATCGTCATCTGCTCCCACGACAACCCGCAGTGACTTGTCCGGCGGCGCATCGTCACCTCTGAGTTCTGGAAGGGAAAGCGGGAAGTCCTTGATCTTGACGTAGCGCCGGGGCGCAATAGCAACGGCATCGACATCCATGCGCTCGGTAAGCAGACCCACGGCCGCGGCGACGGTGGCTCCCGTCCCCTCTCCGGCGAGACAAACGCGAGCCGGGTCGATCGGATAGTGGCGAAGCAAGTACCCCCACACTCGCTCGATGGCAGTGGCAAGCAGGCTGACATCGGACGAGAAGGTGTCCGGCCAGAACCAGCGCCCGCCCTCGCCGAGGTCTTCCTGAATCTCGCGATACGGAGCCTCGAGGACGGCGATGGCAACCTCATCGCCAAGACGGTCCTTCCAGAGATCGACACCGTCCGAAGCGGTCAACCCATCGTCACAGAGCCAAATGAGAAGTGGAACACGGTCCTGGCTTGACGCCCCTTCCGGCAGGTGCAGTCGATACTTGAGCTCACGATCGGCGTAAACGGATCTGGTTCCATCGAACAGATCGGTTGCACGCGCCTCACAGAGGACGACGTAGTCCGAAGACGGCGCTCCTTCCAGCTCGGCCACCGCCGGATTCGTGACGGGATAGATAGACACGGTTATAACGCGCGCGTCGGGCTTGCGGAGGCGGAGCTGATGAACGGTACCGTCCCAGTAGGCGCTGTGAAAGGCACCGTTCACATGGAGAACCAGGTCGCCCGGGTGTTCTTTCAGGGCAACGGCACACGCCTCGCCCATGGCGTTGTCCCAAAGGGATTGTGGCGAGTGAAGTCGCTGTTTGTCGCCGCCCATGCCACCCATCATAGCCCTGTGGCTCCTGACGGCGTTGTCAACGCGGCGCCAGTATGCTTCGGTGTTCGGGAAGAGTTCAGCAGGCGCTTGGCGTCTCTCGCCATCCTCGAGGCTCTCTAACGCCTCAGCCCCTCCCATTGCGACACGCCTTAGAAGAGGCCTCGGAAAATTAGAGCCCACGACGGGGGCTCCGGATTCCCGAGCCCTTTCGACAAGAGGTCGGTAGGCTGCGCCGTATTGGCCCCACGGACGGACACGCTCCAGGAAGGTCGGTTCATCGATCTCGCCGGCGATGTACGAGTCGAGGTCCGGCTGCACGTCCCACCCGAACATCTCCATCGCCAGGACGACACCGCCTTTCCGGCGCTCGAGGAGCCCCTCGTAGACAGCAAGCTCGACACGATGCGTAGTCTCGTCAGTGTGCGTCTCACCGAGAAAGACCACATCCGCATCCGCCAGGGCATCCAGGAAGGCATCGAAGGAGACAACTTCGTCGGTCCTTCCGTCCCGAACCGAGACAGCACGCTCGAGGGGTGGAGCCGACCATGCGGCAACGTCTCCCGATCCGAAGATGGAGGCCCGAGGTGTTGCGCACCCGACGGGGAAAAGAAGCATGACTAGAACGAGAAACCTAAGGTACATACTGGACACCTCCGTAATAGGCTGATGACGAACAATACTGTAATCCAAACATACCATCCCGTGCCGCTTCTTCAAGGCATCAATCGGCAAGCCACGAACAATTTACCACGGCTGGATGGGCCGGCTAGTGCCGTGTCGTACATGATCCACAGGTTCTCCTGCGTTGCGTGCCCACCCCTCACCATGTAGCTTACGACCAGGGTCACGATCGGCTCGAGCCCAGCCGAAACAAGCCGGCCGATGATCAGTGTTCACGCAGACCAGTTAAGGTGGTCCGAGACCAGTGAGAATCGTGCACTTAGCTGCGGGCGCGGGCGGAATGTACTGCGGTGCGTGCATGCGCGACAATCGGCTGACCGCGACGCTCATGCGGCGAGGCCACGATGTCGTGCTACTTCCGCTGTACATGCCGATCCGAACGGATGAGTCGGATGTCAGCACGCACCGAGTCTACTACGGCGGACTTGCGGTGAGTCTTCAGCAGCGATTCGCCTTCTTTCGACGTGCCCACCAAACGCTGGACCGGCTGCTTGACTCTCCGATACTGCTCCGAGCCCTGGGGCGTTTGATGACCAGGATCCATCCGGTTGGAATCGGCCCCTTGACCGTATCGGTGCTCGCCGGTGAGGAGGGAGAACTGCGCAAGGAACTCAAGAAACTCATCACCGCACTCGAGGCCCTGAAGCCGGATCTCATAGCTCTTCCCAACTTGATGTTTGCCGGAATGGCACAGTCGCTGAAGTCGGCTTTGAACGTCCCGGTACTGTGCACTTTGGCCGGCGAGGACGCCTTTCTCGACGCACTCCCGGATCCCTACCGTAGCCGAGCCTTCGAGCTGATCCACCAGGGAGCCACTCACATCGACGGCTTCATCGCACCGACTCGGTACTACGCTTCCCGCGCCGTCGAACACTTCGGATTGGATCCAAAGCAAGTGCACTACGTTCCCATGGGCATCCGGATCGACGATATGGGGCAACCGGCCGATCCGCCGAAAGGCCCGTTCACGATCGGATACCTGGCGGGAGTCTGCCCCGAAAAGGGACTTGCCGGGCTATGTGAAGCCTTCAAGCTACTGAGAAACAGACAGATCAACTGCCGTCTCAAAATTGCGGGGTATGTCGGCGCTGTGGGACGGAAGTACTGGGCCGGAATCCACCGCGGGTTGCGTAAGCAGAATCTCACCGATGCGGTCGACTTTCTCGGTGAGGTCAACCGCGAAGAGAAACTCGGCTTCCTTCGCTCCGTCCATGTTCTGTCCGTACCCACCGTCCACCCGGAGCCCAAAGGCTTCTACATACTCGAGGCCATGGCCTGCGGTGTCCCGGTAGTGCAACCACGTCACGGTTCGTTTCCAGAGTTGATCGATGCTACCGGAGGCGGTCGACTCTACGATCCTTCCAGCCCCAAAGCCCTGGCCGACGCCATCGCGCAATTGATGGAAGATGAACCGCTGCGAAGGCAGCTTGGCGAAAACGGGCGGGAGGCCATACGCACCAACTTCACCGACGACATCATGGCCGACGAGACCTGGTCGCTATATCAACAGTATGGGCGAAGTAGCCACGACTGAAACCCACGGTACCGCCGGTCAACGCTGCCTGCGATAAAGGAACCAGTGCCACCCGGAGAGCCGCGCGTATCGAAAGCTCCGCTCCAG
>JAUXGE010000179.1 GCA_030622435.1 Planctomycetota bacterium | reverse complement strand
GATTTAATCGCCTTGGATTAAATCGACAGGCATTTTGAGGGTACTTTGTGTCCTGATACCCTAAGGGTATCGCATCGGAAAGTGTCCTCTCGTGAGGACAGATTGCACTAAACCGAAAGGCATCAGCCCACGGCGTGAGCCGTGGGGATGATGTCGTGCAGTGTGGTACAAGCCCCATCGGGGCGACACGCGGATTATCCTGTATTGTTCACCGCGGAGCACGCCAAGATCGCAGAGAAACAAGAGGGATGGCGGCTGCGATGAGCCGAGTCGTTAACACATTGTCGGAACGGGAAGGCCTCCTATTCTGTCAAAACTTCTTCTCCAACATTACTCTGCGCTCTCTGGGGTATGAGTAATCCGGTTTATCGTGGAGGTCGGATGCACGACGTGTGTGAGGATGGAGTGCCGTCCCCACGGGACTGGGTGTGTCGAGGCCGGGGCTTGGTCCCACGGCTGACGCCGTGGGCTAGCACCTGTCGTCCCTACGGGACTGGGGCACCGAGGTCGACAGAACGCCTAAAGCTCCGGCTCTGAGAGCCTGAAGAACGCCTGCGTGTTTTGCCCGATTTGTCCGGCAAGCTCGTCGTAATCGATGCCGCGAAGGTCGGCCAGGAACTTGGCCGTGTGAGCAAGGTATGCCGGCTCGTTAGGCCGCTTCCCGCGAACCGGAACGGGCGAGAGGTATGGCGAATCGGTCTCGATCATCAGCTCGTCCGCCGAGTAGGCCTTGGCGATCTCGTGCAGCTCGGTTGACTTGGGGAAGGTCACGATCCCGGTAAACGAAATCCGCCAGCCGTGCCGAGCGACCCGGGCCGCCTCGTCCGCGGTCCCGGAAAAACAATGGAAAACGACATCCCTTCCGGCAAAGCCGTGATCAACCAGCATCGGGACCAGATCATCAAAGGCCTTTCGGCAATGGATGATCAGCGGTTTCTTGCGCGCTACCGCCGCCTCGAGTTGACGTGCGAAGACCGACCGCTGCGACTGGCGGTCGGAGAAGTCGTAGTGGTAATCAAGGCCCATCTCCCCCAGTCCGACCACTGCGGGATCGTCCCAGAGCTGTGTCAAGGCTTCCATACCGGCATCGGTAACCTTGGACGCCTCATGTGGATGGATGGCACCGGCCGCGTGAACGCGATCGGGATGCTCTCTCGCCAGCGCAACGGCGTCGCGCGTGTCATTCAAATCGATGCCGATAGTGATGACGCGTTCCACGCCGGCCTCGGAGGCGCGGTCTAGCACGTCTTCCACTTGATCACGAAGCTCGGGGAACGTCAGGTGGGCGTGCGAATCGATCAGACCCATGAAATCCGCCTCTTAGCAGCCTGAATAATGTAGCGTCGTCCCTTGTGGGCGACGAAGAAACCCGTATGACGTCACCCACGAGGGGTGACGCTACACCTTGGCGACCGGAAACGACTTCTTCACCAGGCTGGTAGGCGATCGCAACACGGACCGAGCCGGTATGTCAGGAATACCTCGACCGAAAGGCATCCTCGAAATGCTCCACGCGCGGTGAACCGCCATCCTTCAACAAAACCGTCACTACATCGAAGCGGCAGGGACGATTCTGAGCCGACCGCTCCATCAGAAAGCATCTGGCGGCCTGCTCGATGCGCCTCTGCTGGGCCGGACGAAGCGCCTCGTGCGGCTCCTGTGCCTGATCGCTCGAGCGGGTCTTCACCTCGACGAACACGAGCGTATCGTGGTCAGCTAAGATCAGGTCGATCTCACCGGCAGAGCAACGGTAATTCCGGGCGAGAACGCGGTACCGGCGGCGTTTGAGATAACGTGCGGCCGCCCGTTCCCCGCGGCGGCCAAGAAGGAGTCTCGGATCACGATGCCGAGCCGGCCAGCTCAGGCCGCGCAGCCTCTTTCTTATGGATGCGAAGTTCACGGAGCTTGCGCGCTTTCCCTACCCGGTAGCGAAGGTAGTACAGCTTGGCGCGACGAACCTTGCCGCGGCGCAGAATCTTCACGTCGACGACGTTCGGCGAGTGGAGCAGGAACGTCCGCTCCACCCCTTCGTTACCGACGAGCCGTCGAACGGTGAACACTTCGTTGAGACCGCCGCCCCTCCGTGCGATCACGGCGCCGTTGAACACCTGCACGCGTTCCTTTTCACCCTCGACGATCCGGCAACGGACGTCAACCGTGTCGCCAATGTGGAACACGGGCACCTTCGTCTTGAGGTAGGGCTTTTCGACCAGTTCAATCAACGGCTGTCTCATCACGCAACTCCGATCATCATCTCAGCGCCCTGTCCTCTCGGTGGGCAGCGTTCGTTCTCTCGTGGACGTTCTACGCGGGCTCCGCAGGCCCCTTCGATCCGCCACCGCGTCGCAGATCGGGCCGCCGCTCCAGCGTGCGCTTCATCGCCTCTTCCCTTCGCCAAGCCGCAATCCTGTCGTGATCCCCGGAAAGCAGCACGTCGGGAACGCTCATGCCGCGGAACTCACGAGGCCTGGTGTACTGAGGGTACTCCAACATCCCGGCGGCGAACGAATCATCCGCTGCCGATCCTTCATCTCCCAAAGCGCCGGGCACCAAACGAACCACCGCGTCGATCAGCGCCATTGCCGCAGGTTCACCGCCCGACAGGACGTAATCACCGATGGAGATTTCACGGGCACCGATGCCGAGGCGGATCCGCTCGTCAAAACCCTCGTAATGCCCGCAGAGCACCACGAGCCAGGGCCTTCGAGCAAGATCCCCCACCGTCGCCTGCGTTAACCGCTCACCCTGCGGCGTCAATAGGATCCGAAGCGGTGTGCCGTCGCACTTGGCCTCTACGGACTCCAACGCGTCAAACACGGGCCCGCACATGAGCACCATGCCCGGTCCGCCGCCGAAAGGCCTGTCATCCACACTCCGATGTTTGTCGTGGGCAAAATCGCGGAAGTTTACGCAGCGAATCGATACCAACCCGCTCCGGACCGCACGACCGACGATGCTCGCCTCGAAAAACGGCTCGAACACCTCCGGAAACAGTGTCAAAACATCGATCCGCATCGAACACGGCACTTCACGCCTCAGCCGGGGCACCCTTTGCGCCGATGCCGTGCTGTTTCAGAAGCCGCTGCACGGTATCACTGGGGCTGGCGCCCACACTGAGCCAGTACTCGATCCGGTCACGGTTCAGCGAGACCTGATCCTCCTCTTTCGGTTCGATCGGCCGGTAGCTTCCAAGCTCTTCGATAACCCGACTGTCTCGCGCCCGACGACTGTCAAACACCGCCACCCGATAGGCCGGGCGGTGCCGACGACCCACTCTCTTCAATCGAATCCGGACTGCCACAGTTGCCTTCCTAATATCGCTCGAACCACACCCGGCGGCAGCAAGCCGTCGACAACGCGACGACCCGCCCGAGCGCTTCCCGCCTGGGAGGATGCCTAATGTCTTGCCGTTCCAGATCTCGTCCACTGGACAGCACCGAGATCTTTCCCCGCGCCACCGCGCGGCTGGAATCGAGCCAGTATACAGGCAGGCGCAGTATTCACAAGAGCGCCGGAACCCTTTCTGATGCCCCGGCAATCACCAAGGCGCATGGGATAGGGGTCAGCGGTGTGACAGGCCAGGACACGGGACCGTAGGGGGGAGGGTGCGAGGTGATTCGGTAAAAATAATCTCCGCAGTCACTCAAATAGCGCCTCGTACACGAGCGCCACGAAGCCGATTTCCCATCATATACACAGTCCAAAAAAGAAAGCACCGCTCACCCTAAGGCGAAACGGTGCTTTCCGGAGGGGAAAGAAGCCTGGTACTACTCGAACAGATCAGCGGCCTTTCGGCCTCCCTCCGCAATGAATTCTTCAGTTCCTACGTACTCAAAAACAGTTTTGTTCCGACCCGGCTCAGCCCGGCCACGCCAGCTAGTATCGACAAAACCTACACATTGCCTTTGGCTTGTCAACAAAATAATTGTACCCTCAATACCGGAAAAGTCTGCACACTTTCACAAATAATACCGGACATTTGACGAGTTTCAACACTTTGAGAACCCACACGCCTCGCAAGTTACGCAACCTTCACTGAACCGCAGTGCGTTTTGGCAATCTGGGCAAATCACCTTGTATTGAGTCTGCTGCCACTGAATTCCACGGGCATCGAATCTGGACGGTACAATATTTGCTGATTGTTCCTTCAAGGCCGAGCCGTTGCCACCCCCGTCTCTCGATCCGTTGGAGCGTCGACCGTTCGGACCCGTAACCTTGGCCACCTCGCCTTCGGCTTGCGCCGAGCCACCCTCCGAGTCCCCGGTAAGCAACGCCTTGAGACCGCACTCCGCTTTCGCCCGTGTGTACCGCCGAAGTGCCCGGGCCAGACCGTCGCCCAGGCTCATGATCTTCCCTTCCTTCGTGTGCACCTGCAAACTCGAACCGATCGAGTGGAGCTGGCGGATCACGTGCTCCAGTCCTCCGCCGGCACGCAGCCACAGGCTCACCATCCGGCAGATTGCCTCGAGATCACTGTTGGCCAGATCCCCCCCCTTGCCGAGTTGGGCGAAGACCTCGAGTTCGCGGTCCGTCTTCGGATCCACCGTGATGTTGATGTGCATGTTGCCAAACGGTGTCAACTGCCTGACACGTACACCGCTCTGGATTTCAGGAAGCTCCGCCGGCTCGAGCGGGCGGGGCGGCGCATGCGCCTCGACTGCCTCCGTCTTCGCTTCCCCGCTGCTCTTCAAGGCCATCGGCTGATGCTGCCGACAACCGTCTCGATAAACGGTAACCCCCTTGCAATCGAGTTCGTGAGCCAGGCGATAGATCGTGTCGACATCCTCCACGGTCGCGCTTTCGGGGAAGTTGATCGTCTTGGAAATCGAGGCATCGCAGTGTTTCTGCGCCGCCGCCTGCATTTGCATGTGCCATTGCGGTGACACGTCGTGCGCACAGACGAAGACCCGCCGAACGTCCTCCGGAACTTCGGAAAGGGAGGCGAGGGTGCCGTCCGTGGCAACACGCTCCATCAGTCCCTCGCTCTGAAAGCCTCGCTGCCGCGCGACGGCTTCAAAATACGGATTGACCTCGACCATCGGCCCGGTGCCCCCGACCTGATCCCGCAGGACGTTTCGGATGAATGCCAGGCTGAACATGGGTTCGATCCCACCCGAACAACCGGCGATTATACTGATCGTGCCGGTGGGTGCCACGGTCGTGCAGGTGGCGTTGCGCATCGGACGGTGATGCACCGTGTCCCATACGCTGCCTTCCCAGTTCGGGAAGCAGCCCCGAGCCGCCGCCAACCGTTCGCTGCAATTGTGGGATTCGTCGTTGAGGAAGCGCATGAAGCGCTCGCCCCAATCGACGCCCTCCTCCGCGTTGTAAGGCACACCGAGTTTGTACAGCGCGTCGGCAAAGCCCATTACTCCCAGACCGATCTTCCGGTTGGCCTTGCACATATGGTCGATTTCAGGCAACGGGTAGCGGTTCACGTCGATCACGTTGTCCAGAAACCGCATCGAGTCGTGGATCGTCTCGCGCAGCGAGTCCCAGTTCACAACGGTCTCGCCGTGGTCGCCGATGTCCACAAACTCGGCGAGATTCACGCTGCCCAGATTACAAGCCTCGTAGGGCAGCAGGGGTTGCTCGCCGCACGGATTGGTCGCCTCGATCCGGCCGATATGGGGCGTCGGGTTGTCCGCGTTGATCCGGTCGATGAACGCAACCCCCGGCTCGCCGGTGCGGTGGGCGTTGGTGACGATGATGGTCCAGATGTCCCGGCGCGTATACCAGCTTCCGTCCGGAACCGTACTGCCTTCCGCAAGCTCCGTGAGCGTGCGGATGTCGTACCCGGCCACATCGATATCCTTCGGGAGGACGTACCGCCGGCCCGTCCGTGGATTGGAGACCACGTGCGCCCCGTCCGGATCCTCGATAAAGGATGTCATCCATTCATCCGTGATCTTCACGGAGATGTTGTAGTTTGTGAACTGCGTCAGATCCTCCTTGGCATGGAGGAACTTGAGTATGTCGGGATGATGGATGTTCATCATCCCCATGTTCGCCCCGCGACGAAACGCCCCTTGCTGGATGGCGTTGGTCGCCTCGCTGAAAGCTCGCCAAAAAGAAATCGGACCGCTCGTCGTCCCGCCCGAACTGCTGATATAGTCGCCGGTGGGGCGTAGCTCGTCGAACGCAAAACCGGTTCCGCCGCCGGCCTTCTGAATCAACGCGGTGTGCTTGATCGAGTCAAAGATCTCGTTGATGCTGTCGCGCACCGGCAGAACGAAACACGCGCTGAGCATGCCCATCTCTCGCCCGGCGTTCATCAGTGTCGGGCTGTTGGGCATGAAGCGCCGGCTGGCGATCAACGAGTAGAATCGATCCTCCCACTCACTGCGGTTCTCCGGGTCGGGATCGTAATGCAATTCGGCTTCGGCAATCGCCTTGGCGACCCGCCGAAACAGATCCCTAGGCGATTCCGTGCACCGACCCTGTTCGTCCTTCTTGAGGTACCGCGCACGAAGAACACGATCTGCGTTCTCTGTTAGATTCAGCTCCGGTCTCCGAATTTCTTCCGTGATGCGAAGACCTCGACTTTCGACAACTGCTTCCGACATGGAAACGCCACGCCTCCACCGGCCACAGAGACCGGATTATTGTCCTCGTTTGCCCAACCGTTACGCCCAGCCAGCACGCCCGCGGCACTGAAGGGTTCTCTTCCCTGATTCCCCGCCGGATAGACCCGGCCAACCAGCGACAATACACGTGATTCGCGAAACCCCGCCTGCGGCCAGGCAGTCGCTGGTTGCGCCCGTCGTGACGCCTGACGACATCTCTTAGCGCATCCTCAATCCTAAATCAGATATCGGTCTTGGTCAAGCACAAACACTATATATTGTAGTCCCGGAAGGGGGCGCACACAAAGTCATGCGGGGCGTGAGGTTAGCGAAGATGTTAGCCTGTTAAAAACATGTTTAGAAAACCATGCAAAAATAAACCCCGTGTTGAACCTGTCAAACCAATGCCGCAGCCAACCACCGCGCTCTTAAATCCAGCACTTCAAGTCGCAGGAGTTGATCGTGACTCCTCGGCGCGAGCAGTCAAGGATGCTTTAATTTTGGGAGCAACACAGGATGACAAAACACGGACCTGAGGACTGAATCAAGCTCGAAAGGATCCTCGCGTTTGTCGGCTGACCGATAGCGACACAATCACCGACAACAGGGGAGGACTGTCAGGCCTGTTCACCACTGACGGCCCCGGCCGTCGCCCGGACGACCTGCATAAGTTCCATTGCCTGCGAACCCTGGTGGCCGAACGGCGACCGGCGTGCACGTTAAGGAGTTTGTTGTTCAGCGGGACTGAAATAGAGAGCCTGGTGGAACTTCTGACGATGAACAGTCAGTTCACAATCGGTGGCTCGTCCAATGTGCAGAAAGCCCTTCAGTTTCAGTCTTGTCGAGTTGGTCGTCGTTGTCGTCATCATCGGCGTCATCTCGGCCATCGCCGTGCCCCGCATCAGCCGTGGAGCCAAAGGGGCGAGTGAAGCAGCGTTGCAGGGTAATCTAAGGAACCTTCGAAGCGCCATCGATACTTACGCTGCTGAGCATAGGGGCACGTGGCCTGGGGCTGACGGCCTACAAGCAACCCTCATAGCGCAATTGACCATGAAAACCAACGATGCGGGAAACACCGGAACCGCAGTTGGCGTTCACGTTTTCGGACCTTACCTACGCAGCGGCTTCGCGTCGGTCCCGGTGGGGCCGACCTCCGGGGCGGCAGGTGTGGTGATGACCGATCAAGCTGACCTCACCCTCGACATCGATGAAGGCGACAACTCGATTGGGTGGGTATACAACTATGAAACGGGTGACATCATCGCCAATACGGACGACCTCGACGAAACCGGCGTGGGGTACGGCACGTACTGACTGATTCATTTCGGATAGGGCACAGAGAATCGTAGAACCTTGAAGCTGTGCAAGGCCGGTGCGCAGGTGCCAACCGCAGCCCACGACCTCCGGCCGGTGTCGACGTTGATCATGTGCGCCTGGCCGGTAGTATCAATGGGCACCGAAGGGGTTGGTGCGCAGGTGGAATGCCGGCCTTGCTGCCGGTTCCGAGACAGGTGGATAGGAAACCGATCATGCCAAAGGAATGGAACGCAGACGACCTGCTGAATCTGGCGAGGGAATACCAGCCCGCGTGCATTTTGGCGGCGGCCGCTGAACTCGAGATCTTCGACCTGCTCGCCGATGGCGACTCGACGGCCGAGGCCGTTGCCGGGCAGATCGGGGCGGACATCCGTGCCACGACGATGATTCTGGATGCCCTTGCCGCTCTGGCCATCATCGAAAAACGCGGGGAGCGCTACCACCTTTCCATGCCGGCAGCTCGCTTGCTGCAAGCCGAGAGCCCAGAGACTGTCCTGCCAATGCTGCAGCATCAGGCCAATTGCATGCGCCGTTGGACCCAGCTTGCCTCTGTGGTCAAGGCCGGCCGACCTACGGAACGCCAGCCGAGCGTTCGTGGGGAAGGGGGCGATCAAGCTTCATTCATTCAGGCGATGACTGTCGTCTGCGAGCCGATAGCATCCCAGCTCGTCGAGGAGTTACGCCTGCCCTCCTTCCGGCATCTCCTGGACGTCGGGGGCGCTTCCGGTACCTGGACCATCGCCATCCTTCAAGCTCACCCCGAGGCAACCGCCACGCTGTTTGATCTGCCCCACGTCATCCCCATGGCCGAAGAGCCCCTTGCAGCTGCAGGCGTAAAGGAACGTGTTCACCTCGTGGCGGGTGATTTCACGACCGACCCGCTGCCGTCCGGGGTGGACCTGGCCTGGGTCAGCGCGATCGTGCACCAGAATTCTCGCGAGGAGAATGTTGGCCTCTTTACGTCGATCGCTCATGCCTTGACCGATCAGGGTCGCCTGCTCATCCGCGATGTGCTCATGGACGATGCACGAACGACGCCGATCTCTGGAGCCTTGTTCGCCATCAACATGCTGGTGGCGACCGAGGGCGGCGGCACCTATACCTTCAGTGAGCTCCGTGAAGACCTGGAAGCCGCGGGCTTTGCAGAGATAGAGGTCCTCCGGCGCGACGAATACATGAACTCGGTAGTCGGAGCCCGCAAGGTCTCCGGAGCTTGACGCGGCAAATGCATCAATGCCCTGCAGCCACGAGAAAAGCATCTTCCCCGATACTGACAAGAATCGAGCTTGTAAGCGGCGCTCGCCCGGATCATTCATACCGCAGAGGGCGCCAAGAGCGCAGAGCAGTGCCGCCAGAGAAGTCATGGCAGAATCGGAGGCCTTCCCGTTCCGACAGTGTGTAAACCACTTGGCTCATCGCCGCCGTCACACCTCTCTCTGCGACCTTTGCGTGCTCCGCGGTGAATAATGCGGGCTCGGAATTTGCGTCACCCACAAGGAGTGACGCTACGTATAAACCGAGAATGCTTCAGACCGAAACGGTGTGTGGGTCGGCACGTACTGGCTG
>JAUXGE010000023.1 GCA_030622435.1 Planctomycetota bacterium | reverse complement strand
CCATTACATCCGCCAGCAGCGGAGAGAGGTCAAACGTTCGACGGTTCACCATCAACGCCGGCAGCGGCGGCTCACCATCGTAGAGATAGCAGCCACGACCCGTCTTGCGACCCAGATGGCCCTGCTCCACGAGCTTGCGATGAATCTCATGTGGGGTGAATCGAGCGGGTTTCCCGAGCCGATCCCAAATCGAGGTCGTAGCGGTCATGTTCACATCCAGACCGATCAGATCCATCAGCTCGAATGGACCCATCTTGAACTTCCCATGCAACCGCATCACGGAGTCGATCTCGTCGACACCGGCCACCCCCTCACCGAGCAGGCGAAACGCCTCAAGATAATATCCCCGCGCGACGCGATTCACGATGAAGCCCGGCGTGTCCTTTGCCCGAACCGGGACCTTTCCCCACTGCTGCGCCGTCTTGAACGCCACATCCACGGCCGACTCGTCCGTGGCATCGCCGGCGATCACCTCGACGAGTGGCATTGCCGGAACCGGGTTGAAGAAGTGCATCCCGACTACGCGCGAGGGATTCCGGACCGCCTCTGCAATACGCGTGATAGAGAGCGATGAGGTGTTCGAGGCAAGTACGGCCGAGTCGGGCGCCGTATCATCAAGAGCTGCGAAGACTTCTCGCTTGACGGCGAGATCCTCGACAACGGCCTCGATGACCAACTCGACGTCCGTGCCGCAAAGAAGGTCGATGGTTTCGATGGGCTTGATGCGTTCGAGACAGGCATTGCGATCGACGGCCTTGATCTTCCCCTTCTCGACAGACCGGTTCAGCCTTTCGGTGATGCCGTCGACGCCTAGCTGGAGCGCGTGGCCGTCGGTGTCGTTCAGGTAAACGGTGCATCCGTTCGCGGCCGCCACCTGGGCGATCCCCGCCCCCATCGTTCCGGATCCGATTACAGCGATGATGCTCATGCGAATGTACAACCTGAACAGACTCGTCGATCAGCAACTCCCAGAGCCTACCAGGGATGCAACAGCGGTCAAAGCGAGCCCAACCTGCGGGCCGTCTCGTGCGTAAGTCGTGTAATCAGCCTACGGACCGGCACCCGGCGCAGTGAAGAACTTGGCCGAGTGACTCCATCCGGGACGACGTGTCAGCGCGCAGAGCCTTTCCGGGGCAGGCCAAGGGCCGACCGCTCGATCACGTTGCGGCATCACCGTCGACGCCGGGAAACAGCGCGTTGCCGATTGCCTCACCGATGAGCGTAACTGTTGAGGAAATCAGACCGCTTAACACACCGCTTCCTACGCCTCGTACGTATAGGTAGGCCGGATCGTCCGCCAGGTAACAGCCTGATGAACCGATGGTCAGCGCGCCAGCCAGCAGCAGACTCCGACATTTCATGCCACGATGGCGTCCGTTCTTCATTGGTTGCCTCCCGTTTCAGGCCGGCCATCGACAAAGGGCAACTCAGCCCATCGCCTGGCCGACTCCGTCGAAACCACGCAAGCTCCACCCATACTAGTCGGCCAAGCAGGCCGTTTGCGCACAGTCTCGACAACATATGTGAGACCCCAGAAACCGTAGCACACAGCGCGCGGATTCGCAAGGCATCTCTCGGTGGTCGGCGATTCAGGACCGCACTCAAGACTCGAAGCACCTGTCGCCATGCCGCTGGCTGCTGCCTTACCTCCCTCCTTGCCCAAGGAACTGGGGCACGGCCTTGGGCTTAACTTCGTCTTTGAGACTCGAAGTGGAGAGCGCCGGGCCGGGGCCACGGTGATTTCTTGCTTGACAGACGCGTTCCGGGTATCACGCAAACTGCGGGCGGCGCCGCGGTGATAGGGGTCCATGTTGTCTCCGCGAGGCCTAGCCTCGGAGCCGGTTGACAATGGACGAGAAGCTTGTTCTCGGTGTCGGCGAATTGCTGTGGGACTGCTTCTCAGCCACGAGGCGTCCAGGAGGCGCACCGGCCAACGTAGCTTTTCATGTGGGACAGCTTGGCGATAAGGGGATCATCTGCTCACGCGTGGGCTGCGATGCCCTTGGAGAGGAGCTTCTGAAGTGCCTGGGCCAGCGAGGTCTTGATACGACGTGCGTTCAGCGCGATCAGGAATACCCTACTGGCACAGTGATCGTCGATGCGGCCCGGGCGGACGACCCTGTCTACACCATTCAAGAGAACGTTGCGTGGGATCATCTCGAGTTCACTGACCAGCTGGCTCAGCTCGCTGCGGCGGCTTCGGCCGTCTGCCTCGGCACGCTCGCCCAGCGCGCACCATCTTCGCGCGAAACCGTGGACCGCGTTTTGGCCGGCGCGCGCGACGCGCTGATTGTCTATGACGTCAATCTCCGCCCACCCTGGTATTCGACTGAGACTGTCGGACGTTTGCTGGCGAACTGCGACGTGGTGAAACTCAACAGCGAAGAAGTCCTGGGTGTGGCAAGCATGCTCTCGTTCGTCTCTAATGAGCCAACCCGTTTCGCGGATGAGGTGTTTGAGCGGTTCGACGTGCGCCTTGTGTGCATGACCAGAGCTGGAGAGGGTGTACTCGCGATTTCGCCGCAAGAGCGCTTTGACCTGCCCGGGCAGCAAGTCGTAGTGGCGGACGCTGTCGGTGCCGGAGACGCATTCACGGCGGCGATGATTCACGGGCTGCTTCATGGCCGGTCCCTGGAACAGACCATTCGGTTCGCCAACCGGGTGGGTGGGCTGGTGGCCAGCCGTGCCGGGGCGATGCCCGAGCTGCGAGAAGAGTACGCCAGGCTGGAAGCAGAGGCTTGAGTCATTGTTCACCGGTATGCGGGGGGCTGGTACGCTCGTTGGCGGGTCTTGCCGGCGAGGCCCCGGAGGCCGGAGGGATTGACCGGAAGCTCCGCCGTGGGGATAACCGACCCGTGGTGCGTTCGGCAGGAGGTGCGGGAGCTACTATGTCCCCGGCGCCGTGCGGCTGCGGATCTCGCGGATACGACGATCGAGTTCCTCAGCCTCGGTCGTCCTGCCTCTGTTCTTCTGAAGGGTTTTGTACTGCTCCATGACCAGGAGCGTATGGGGATGGGTTTCACCGAGGACGCGCAATCGGCCCTCCATGGTCCGGCGGTAGTAGGGTTCTGCGTCCCGTAGATTGCCTCGGGTCCAATAGACCCAGCCCATGTTGGCGAGCGATGTGAGCGTGGCGGGGTGATCGTCTCCCAGAACACGGCGGCGAGTCTCGAGTACCTCGGCGAACAATGGCTCGGCCTCCTCCATTCTTTGTTGCCTCATGAGAAACTCACCGTAATCACTCATCACTTGCAACGTGTCCCGCGATTCGTCGCCCAGGGCCTTACGGTAGATTGCCATGGCGCCTTGGAACAGTGGCTCGGCCGAGGCGTGATCACCTCTTTGTGCCAGCATCATCGCCAGCATGCGCTGCGTCTGCGCCACGACATGGTGTTCATCACCGAGCACCCTTCGCTGCATCTCTATAGCGTCGTGGATCAACGATTCAGCGGCTTCGTGTTCTCCTTTCCTGGCCAGCACCAGGCCCAGGTTTCGCATCGCCGCAGCGACATCCCGGTGCTCTTCGCCCAACAGGTTTCGGCGCATGGCTAGCGCTTCCCGGTAGAGAGATTCGGCCTGGTCGAATTCACCCTTGTCCTGCAGCACCGCGCCGAGGTGGAGAAGGCTCCGGGCGATCGAAGGATGCTCATCACCCAGGACTTTGCGCTTGATTGCCAGCGCCTCTCGATGGCGGGCCTCGGCTCCTTGGAGGTCACGCTTGCTGTGGAGCAGCCCTGCAAGATTGTGCAGGGTCTTGGCCGTTTCCGGGTGTTCGTTCCCCAGGAGTCTTCGGTAGCGCGCCAGCGCCTCGCTACACAATTCCTCGGCCGCGGCCACATCACCCTTCTGGTTCAAGATCAGCGCAAGGTCGCTCATCATCCTGGCCGTCTCTGGGTGTTCGTCACCGAGGACCCGACGGCAGATAGCGAGCGCGTCGCGGCAGAGTGGTTCGGCCGCTTCGGGATCTCCCTGCTCGAGAAGCACGAACGCCGTGATCTTCAGAGCGACGGCTACCTTGCGATCATTGTCGCCGAGGAGTCTGCGATGCATTGCGGAGGATTCGAGCACCAGGGGCGCGGCTGCCTGGAAGTCACCGGCGAATTGCAACGCTTGCCCTAGAGTGAGCATGCAATCCGCCGTGGTGATGTGTTCGTCGCCCAGAACTTGGCGGTACATCGCCAGCGCGTCACTGAGGAGCCGCACGGCCTCTCCGTGGTCCCCTTGTTCGCGCCGCAAGATACCCAGTGCCTTGAGACTGTCGGCTACTTCAACGTGTTCGGTTCCGTAAACGCGTCGCCGCAATTCCAGCGCCTCCTCCAGCAACGGTGCCGCACGATCATGGAGCCCGAGATTGCGGTACACGTTCCCGATCGTGCCCATGAGCTTCGCCTGGACTGCGGGCTGCTCGGCGAGTTCAGTCGTGATTCGCTCGGCGCCTTTGTCGAGCATTTCGCGCGCCGTCACAGTCTCGCCGAGACGTTGGAGCGAACCCGGGTCGGCGAACGGATCCGACACTGTGAAGAGATCCGCCAGAAACGCCGAGGCCTGCTTTGCAGTCTCCGCCTCCGTGGCCGCTTGTCGTTCCGCCAGACGGGCACGGCCGTACAAGACGCTCATCCAGATTGCAGATCCGGTCACAAGGGCAAACAGGGCTACGATGAAGGCGACCGGCCACCGATGCCGTTTGACGATCTTACGCATGTGATAGAACGTACTTGGGGCATGGGCCGAGACAGGCTCACCATGGACATAGCAGCGCAGATCTTCCACGAGCAGGTCCACGGACTGATACCGCCGCTCCTTCTCCTTGACGAGTGCCTTAAGCACGATGGATTCGATCTCCCGGTCGAGGTGCGGCGCAACGCTCGAGGGGCGGATCGGCTCGGCATGTTCAATACGGTGGAATACATCGGGCAAGTCGCCTGTAACGTCGTAGGGAAGGGTACCCGTAAGAGCGTTGTACAAGACCAATCCGAGTGAATACACGTCGGACCTGACGTCGACGGCACTTGTGCCGCTGCGCAGATGTTCGGGAGATGCGTAGGCGGGCGTACCGACGAACTGCTCCGTCAGCGTGACCGTGTGCCCTCCCTCGGCTTCCGTGTTGATCGGTCTGGCGAGGCCGAAGTCGAGCACACGGGGAACGCCGTCTTGATCCACGAGAATGTTCGAGGGTTTCAAATCGCGGTGGATCACGCCGTGTTGATGTGCATGCCGCACTGCGTCGCACACGTCGTGCATCATTGATGCAATCTGCTTCGGCGATCGGCGCCCGGACTCTCCGCCGGTTGCCCATTCACTGATCGGCACACCGTCTATCCACTCCATGGCCAACAGCGGTTGACCATCGACTATCTCGATGCCGAAGACTGTGACGATGTTGGGATGGTTTAGTGAAGCCGCCAACTCGACCTCGCGCTCGAATCGCCGGAGCATGGCCGGGGTTGCGAAGGAGCCGGCCAGCAATCGCTTCACGGCGATCTCGCGCTTGGTGCCCGGCTGACGGGCTCGATAGACAATGCCCTGGCCGCCGCGGCTGACTTCCTCAATCAGCTCGTACGGTCCAACGCAGCCGAGTGTCGCCGGTGTTTCAGCCTCGCGCACGCGTTCCATCCACTCGTCGGACTCGCCGCCGAGCCCGAACGAGTCGGGTACGTCGTCGACCTGCGGTGGGTTATGGTGCGATTGAGGCACTTCCGTCGTCATCCTCTTGTCTAATCTGGTCCGCGATCAGCTCCTTCAACCGGTCACGGATGCGCTGCTTGACTTTATGTACCGCCTGGGTCGTCGTCTGAAAATCAGACGCCAACCGGCTCACGGTGTCCCCGACGAGAAGCCGATCGAAGATCTCTACGCTTTTTGGATCGAACAGGTTGCGAACCGTTTGCATGGCCAGACGGTAATGATGCCGAACCCATTCGCGCTCCCAAACCTCATCCGCCTGCCCGGTGTCGTCTGCCTCGACGGTGACCAACACATTAGTATCTAGCGCGCGGGGTTGCGCATCTGGACGCCGGAAATGACGCGAAATCGCACTTCGAACCACCTGGCCAAGGTAGCCGCGAAAGCGCCCGCGAGCGGGCTTGTACTCGAACGACCGCAGGCTCTTGGCCAAGTTCGCCATCGCAATCTGGCGGACGTCCTCCGCATCACTGGTCTGCAAACCACGCGCGCGGCAGTAGCGCAGGATCAGTTCGCGGTACTTGGCGTCGAACTCTCGCCAGGCGGAATCGTCAGCTTGGTTCCGTACGCGTGACAGCAAAGACGGTTGTGTTGTCTCTGAACCCATAATCGGCAAAAACCGTGTTTGCACCGTTCCTGGCCGCGCGCCATCCCAGGCCACTGAACGAACCGGGCACGGTATTACCAGCAACTGTAAGCCAAGTATCGATTATAGCGTGAGAGGGCACCCTGCCCATACACTCGGTCGAGACAAACTGACAGCAGAAAACCCGACAATTCCTGTGCTCAGCGTCCATATCACTCACGGCCGGTGCTATCTGTGGTGGACAGCGGTCTCAGGGCCCAGCTCCGGTCGTCGTTACCGGACGCTGTGCCGGGCGACACCGTGGGGATGGCGAACTTGGGAGGTGGAACGTGTGGTTCGGGATGAGAGGGAAGGCAACGGTGAGCTTCTTTGACTACGAGGTTCTCACCGCATGCCGCCTTTGGCCGAGTGGCGGTATTGACGCAAGCACGTGTCCGTGCTCTGACGTTGATCGCGATGGGGACGTCACGCTTGGCGATTACGCGCCATTGCAGGCAGGGTTTAGGGGGCCGTGACAATTCCTGCCTCAGCTTCTCAGCGCAAGGGCCAAACGAGGACCGGCCAAGGACCATCGCTACACCAGGGCACTACGATGTCTTTTAGGACCGGCATAGAGAAAGGCGACATCTGAGTGGTTATCGGGTTTCGGGCAGCATGTGGTGCCCAGAATCAACGCGCAAACGCTGCTATGATCGCGTACCGGACGGCTTGGGCTGTTCACTGACGCCGCGCTCTTGCGTGCACAACAAACCGACCGAGGACGATCTAAAGGCCCCCGTGTTTGGCTACCTGGACGTTGTCCGGAATGGGAGGAAAAAGATGCGATTGCTTGCTCTGCGTACTTGGATCTTGGCCGCGCTGATGTCTGCAGCTCTTGCTGCCGTCGCGACCGCGGCTGAGCCGACTGGAACGGGTTTCACCTACCAAGGCCAGCTCAAGCAGAGTGGCGTGCCGGTTACCGGCACCGCCGACTTCGAGTTCGCCCTTTGGAATGCCGCCACTGACGGCGCGATGGTCGGCTTAACAGATGTCCACTTCGACGTCGACGTGGTCAATGGCCTGTTTGCCGTTCAGCTCGACTTCGGCAGCAGTGTCTTTGCCGGCGAAGCCCGCTGGCTGGAGATTACCGCAACCTATCCTGTGGGCGCCGACCCGGCGACACTCACACCGCGCCAGCCAATCACCCCGGCGCCATATGCCTCGACGGCCATGCGAACGGTGGGTATTGACGGATACTCCCTCGACGCATCCGACGGCAGTCCGACGGACGCCGTCTGGGTGGACAGCCAAGGGAAGGTTTTCATGGAGAAAGGCGGGCTGCTTGTCTTCGACGAGGTTGGCCACGGGATCAGCCTGACCAGCGACACGTTCGAGTTCATCGAAGGGACAAGCGAAGACCCCATCTATGACTATTCCAGCAGCACCGACACCCACCGTTTCTGGACGAATGGCAACCGCCGAATGGTCATCGGCGCCGAAGGGTCGGTCGGTATCGGTACTTTGAGCCCGACGGCCAAGCTGCACATCGGTGGCGTAGCCGGCGTCGACGGGATCATGTTCCCGGATGGAACGCTTCAGACGACGGCGGCTATCGGTGGTGGGGGTAGCCTCTGGACAGAGTCCACCAGCGACATCTTCTACAATGTTGGCAACGTCGGCATCGGAGAAGCCAACCCGACGGCCAGGCTGCACATCGTCGGTCCGCCGGCGGAGGGAGCCGTGGTTCAAATCGACACTGTTGGCGAAGACGCCACGGCGTTGAGCATCAACGCCACGGGCTACCCTGGCTTCGGCATCTACGCCTCCGCGACCGACACCGCGATCCTCGGAAGTTCGCCTATCGAGGGCGGGACGTTCTACGGCAGCGGCATCGGCGGCAGGGGCGTCGCAGGCATCGCCAACGCGGCAACTGGCGATGGCAAGGGCGTATACGGCCGGACGAACAGCTCAGACGGCTACGCGGGCTATTTCGATGGGCGCGGCTATTTCGGCGGCAATGTGGGTATCGGTACCGATTCCCCGGCATACCCGCTCCACGTTGTCAGTCCCAGCTCCATCGCGATCACCGGCGAATGCCTTGGCGAAGGAACATCGGGCTCCCTGGGACACGAGTATGGCGGAGTCTATGGCGTGTCGAGTTCTCCCACCGGCAAAGCCGGCTACTTCCAAGGACACGGGTACTTCAGCGGCAACGTCGGCATCGGAGCTACCAGTCCGACGGCTAAGCTGCACATCGGCGGAACTCCGGGCACCGACGGAATCAGATTCCCTGACGGCACGCTTCAGACTACGGCGGCAGTCGGTGGCGGTGGCGACAGTCTGTGGACCGCTTCCGGCAGCGACATCTTCTACACGGCCGGCAGGGTCGGTATCGGGACTAGCTCGCCGCAGGGGAAGCTACATCTGGCTGGAGCCAATGCGAATCTTCTTATGTTCGAGAATGGCGGAAGTCCATTTCTAGCCGTAGGCGATGACACCACAACTGTAGGGTGGCTGCAATGGAGTTCCCCGAACGATGAGTTAGACCTTTATACTTATGGCCACAATTACCCCATTGCCATCGGACCAACAAGCTTGGGCGGGATCTTCGTGGACACGGGGACAAACAACGGAAACGTCGGCATCGGAACCACCGCGCCATCGGAAAACCTGCACGTAGCCGGCGATTCGCGCTTCGACGGCAACGTCGGCATCGGCACTGCCCCGGGCACCTTCTCACCGCTTCAAATCGCCACGGATACCCTTGTCGGGATGAAGGCATCCACGACCTTTCCAATTGCTGGGGTTGGCATCTGGGGTGAATCGACTGCAGATAACGGTGAAACGCGTGGTGTTTACGGTACGGCCGCCAGCCCAGATGGCGTGGGCGTGTTGGGCGAGTCTGAATTTGCCGGTGTTCAGGGGACCGGCGGGACATACGGCGTACGTGGCATAGCGGACGGGTCGGTGGAATTCAGTTTCGGAGTGTCAGGCGCTGCGAGCACTGAATCCGGGAGGGGAGTGACTGCATACAACAGCGCGACCGAGGGTAACGCGATCGGTGTGTGGGGTGGAACCAACAGTCCGGACGGATTCGGCGGGTTCTTCCAGGGGAATGGGTATTTTCGTGACGCCCTCACGATCGGGGGGACGTCGGCACCTACGAACAAGCTTACCGTACGCGACGATCCGTTCTACAACTTTGACCTCCTCTCGAGTTTTGGCGTGCGAGATCATACGGCACTCATCGAGAACGAGCATACGCCCGGCCTCTTCCAGACTGCAGGCGTTCTTGCATTGCGGGCTAACACTCCCGTCGGGGGTCATACTAGTTACATCACCTTCTATCAAAGAGACGGCCAGACGCTCTCGTACGAGCCGGTTGGGAGTATTGCGGGTGATGGCAGCGGTGGCATAGTGTTCGAATCCATGGGGGGCGACTACGCGGAGTGGCTGCCTGTCGTCGATCGCGAAGAGGCGTTCGAGCCAGGCGATATCGTCAGCGTGGTTGGCGGGCGGATCACCAAGAACACCGAAGGCGCTCACCACGTGATGGTGATCAGCACGGCCCCGATCGTGGTCGGGAATCAACCGCCCTGCGAGGGCGACGAGCACAACGGCTACGAGAAGGTCGCCTTCATTGGGCAGGCTCCGGTGAAGGTGCTCGGGCCAGTTGCCGAGGGCGATTTCATCATCCCCTCGGGGCTTCAGGACGGCACCGGCGTGGGTGTGCCACCCGAGGCCATCACGTCGGAGCAGTTCGCCCAGGTGATCGGGCAGGCGTGGGAGAGTTCCAACGAGCCCGGTCTGAATCGCGTGAATGCCGTCATCGGACAGCTTCCACCCGATCCGACCGTAGCCCGCATGGCCGGCCGCATCGAGGAACTGGAAGACGAAACAGAGACGTTACAAAACGAAGCTGCCGCCTTGCACGCTCGGCTTGAATTGCTCGAAGCGATCGTCGCCAAATTGGCCGGCAGCGGAAACAGAGGTGAAAAATGAGTGGCACAGCACACACCTTCTTCAAGAAGTTCACCGTACTGGCGGTTGTGGTCGTCGGCACTGCGGTGGCGCAGGACTTCGAGATCACCCGCTCGACCATTGACGGTGGTGGAGTGATGAGCAGCACCGGAGGCGGGTTCGAACTTTCCGGAACCATTGGCCAACCGGATGCCGGTGTTCTGAGTAGCACTAGCGGGCTCACCCTCACGGGGGGTTTCTGGTTCGGGCAATCCCCCTTCGACAGCAACGAGGACGGCGGGATCAACCTCTTCGATTACCGTGATCTTGAAGTCTGCGCATCAGGGCCGGACGGCGGACTTATAGCTCCCTCTTGCGTGTGCTTCGACTTGGACGGGGACGAGGATGTCGACTTGGAGGATGTCGGCGCGTTTCAACGAATGTTCAGCGGTTCCTAGCATTGATCGGCTCACCGGGCACGATCCACAAGCTTTGATACCGCATAGGTAGTGCGAGGAAGACCATTATGACAACGAGGCAAACCATGAAGATTAGAACGACACGTTGGGCCATCCGGATGACGGTGATGGCCGTGGCCATGGCAGCAGTGACCTTGCCCGTGGACGCCGCTGAGTCGCCGTTCACCTATCAGGGCCAACTCAAACAGGACGGCGTGCCGGTCACAGGCTCGGCCGACTTCGAGTTCCGTCTCTGGGACGCAGAGACCGGGGGCACGGAACTCGCGAACGACTTCCTCGGCGGGGTATCCCTGAACAACGGGCTATTCACGGTCCAGGTTGCGTTCGACGCGGGCTTGTTCAACGGGTTGCCGCGTTGGCTGGAGATTCATGTGGCTTACCCGTCGGGCGGGGCATTCACGCCCATGACGGGGCGGCAGGCTATCAGCCCCGTGCCATACGCCACGACGGCGATTAGTACTGTGGGTGTTGACGGACATTCGCTCGACGCGCAGGACGGCATTCCGGCAGACGCTGTCCGAGTGGACTACTCGGGGAAGGTTCTGATGGAGAAGGGAGGGCTGACCGTATTCGACCAAGCCGGCCACGGAATCATCCTAACAAGCGACCGCTTCGTTTTCAACGAAGGAACCAGTGAAGATCCGGTGTACGACTACTCGAGCAGCACCGATACTCACGAGTTCTACACTAATGGCACCCGCCAGATGATCATCAGCGCCGCCGGCAACGTTGGGCTCGGCATGACCTGGAGCCAGATTCCGTCGGCCAAGCTGCACATCGGCGGCACGGCGGGAGTCGATGGCATCATGTTCCCGGATGGCACCCTTCAAACAAGTGCCGCCACCGGCAGCGGGAGCAGCCTCTGGTCCGAGTCCGGAAGCGACGTCTACTACGATGCCGGCAACGTTGGCGTAGGCACAACCACACCTTCTCACGCGCTCCATGTGGTCAGCGACGGAGAGCGAGCCATCTCTGGCGAGAACAATGCCGCTTCGGGAGTAGCCCACGGCGTCTATGGCGAAAGCGGAGGCACTGGCGGGCGTGGCGTGTCCGGCGAGGCCACAGCCTCAACGGGCGCGACCTACGGAGTACTCGGTCGTAGCTACAGTACCGGCGGACGAGGGGTGTACGGCAACGCCAGCGCCTCGTCCGGCTTCACTCATGGCGTGTCCGGCCAGAGCTGGAGCAGCACCGGACGTGGCGTAAACGGTTTGGCCAGCGCCACGTCGGGTGTCAACTACGGCGTGTATGGGGAGACCGCCAGCCCGGATGGGTTCGCCGGATACTTCGTGGGCCCCAAGAACTACTTCCAAGGTAACGTCGGGATCGGGCAACAGAACCCGGCGGCCAAGCTGCACATCGGCGGCACCGCCGGCATCGACGGCCTCATGTTCCCGGATGGAACGCTGCAAACCACTGCGAGTGCCGGCGGCGGTAGCTCCCTATGGACCCTCGATCAGCCGGGTCGCATCTCCTACGACGGAGAGGTTACCATTGGGACAGACAACACAACCGCAAGCCTGAAGGTCTTCACCGAAGAGGGACCAGCCATTACCGCGTTAGTCGCAGGTGAAGTCGGCGACGGCATTGTGGTTTCAACTGTTGGAATCGGCACGCGAGCGCTTGCCGCAACGGCGTCGGGAGAGGAGTCCTATGCCCTGGATGCTACCGCCACGAACACAGATGGAATCGCGGTTTACGCCGTGGCCCGGGGTAGTTACGGAACCGGAATCCATGCGACCTCCTCCGGGGCGAACGGTGTCACGATCAAGGCGAACGCACGCACCGACACCCAAGTGGCGATTGAAGCGAATGCGACCGGCACAGCAACGCTAAATGGCTATCCGTTACCCAACACCGCCGGAACGTTCTTCGCCTCGGGGGCGGGATCCGTCGGCGTCTACGGACATGTCGACGAAGGAAAGTATGGTGTGCACGGGCGGAGCGATTATGTAAACGGCAGCGGCGTGTTCGGTGAAGCGACCGGGTCGGGGGACGCCACCGGTGTATATGGAAAGACTGAGAGCACCAGGGGCCGAGGAGTCTACGGCTACGCGGAGGCCACCTCGGGCATTACTCGCGGCGTGTACGGGAAAACCGTAAGCCCGGACGGAATCGGCGTGGCCGGACTTGCCAGCGCAACAACGGGCACCGCAGTCGGGGTGGTTGGTCAGACCAACTCGTCCGACGGATACGCTGGCAAGTTCTTCGGCGGCAGAAGTTACTTCGAAGGCAATGTCGGCATCGGTGAGGACAACCCGCTGACGACACTCCACCTCGGTGGTGAGTCGGGCGTCGATGGTCTCATCTTTCCCGACGGTTCGAAGCAGGTGACGGCGGCCGTAGGCGGTGGCGGGGACAGCCTCTGGTCCAACTTCTTCAGTATGATTTACTATACTGCCGGCAAGGTAGGCATCGGAACCTCCATCCCGGCGGAACGTTTGCACGTCGTGGGCGACACGCGGCTCGAGGGCAAGGTGACCATCGGTGACACACTGGTGGGAGGCGCAGATCTCGGGCTGGTTAGCAGTAACATTTACGGAGTTAAAGCAAATCTCACCACTTACCTTGGTGCAGCCATAGCCGGTGAGGCTACGTATACGGGTACGAATGGAGTGGCACACGGAGTCACGGGAGTCACCGCCACTCCCGGGGGTTCCGGAGTCTATGGCTCAGGCAACCATGCGGGTGTCGAGGGAGTCACCGATACCGTTGGCGGAGCGGGTGTGTACGGTCATCATATTGGCGCCACCGCCAGCTATGGCGTACGTGGTGAATCCGCCAGTACGAGCGGCTATGGTGGCTATTTCACGAACACGAGTCCGGACGGTACCGCCCTGTACGCCGCGAGTGCCGGCGCAGGTACCGGCGACGCGACGCTTCAAGTGCACAACACTCAGCCCAACGCCGGCATGGCGGCCTACATCACCAGCGTAGGCTCCTACGCGACCATGCACGCCAAGAACAATGGCACCGGCGAGGTTCTCTGGCTGTCGAGGGACAACACCGACGGCGAGTTCATCGTTGCTCAAAATGAACACACCGGCGGGAGAGTCTTCGCCGTCTACCAGGACGGTTGGACCCAGGTATCCGTACTCGAGATCACCGGTGGCGCCGACCTGTCCGAACAGTTCGACGTGGCCTCCGACGGTGCGGACGTCGAGCCCGGCATGGTCGTGGCCATCGACGCGGAGAACCCCGGCAAGCTCGTTGTGGCCAACCGGCCCTACGATTACACGGTTGCGGGTGTGGTCAGTGGTGCGGGCGGGGTCAAGCCCGGCATGCTCATGGGCCAGAAGGGCTCGATTGCCGACGGCAAACACCCCGTCGCTTTGACCGGCCGAGTGTGGACTTGGTGTGATGCATCCGGTGGGGCCATTAAACCTGGCGATCTGCTGACGACATCAAGCGTGCTTGGTCATGCCATGAAGGTCACCGATCGTACCAAAGCCCAGGGAGCCATGATCGGCAAAGCGATGACCTCACTTTCCGAAGGTAAGGGTTTGGTGCTCGTCCTGGTCAGCCTCCAGTAACGGATGCGATGGAAGGAGTGCGATAATGGACAAGAGCTACTTCCGAGTATCCGCGGCTATACCGTTGCTCCGGATGAGCGCAGTGTTGTGCTCACTCTTTGCAGCTACACCGCTGCACGCCGAGCCGATGACGGAGCTAGAGGTTGTCGCTGCTGTGGAAACCTGGTTGCAGGGAGTCATTACGGATGCAAGGGCTGATGCCACTGTAGAGTTCATGGAACCCCACTTGGTTGACGGCGAAACGGTCGCCTACATCGTCCATCTTGCGGGTGGGGGTTTCTGCCTGTCAGGGGCGGACGATTTGGTTCTCCCGGTTTACTTCTACAGCCCCGATGGAGTCTACGATCCCGACAATCCGGGCCATGAGTACATTCTGTGGGAGATCGGTGCACGGTTGGCGGGCCTCCGTAAGGCTCTCGAGATGAATGACTTGCGATTGGAGCTCTATCAAGAGGCCCTTGCGGAACGCGCCGTACTCTGGAGCGATCTCGCCACCTGGCAGGCACCCCTGCAGGGGCGGGTAGCAATGGACAGATCCGATCCGGAGATGATGGTACTACCGCTTACAAGCACCTGGGGGCAGGGCTCTCCCTACAACGACGACTGCCCGGCTCTCTTCGGCCATCCGGATGAGCCACCACCCGCAAGGATAAACACCAGGGTCGGCTGTGTAGCCATAGCGATGTCCCAGATCATGTATTACTGGAAATGGCCCGAAACGGGCACCAGTTACCACGGGCACACCTGGGCTTATGCGAGCTTTCCCGACTGGGAATCCACACCACTCGAAGTGGATCCCAACATCGACACTGCCGAGTGGCAAGGGCGTCTCGAGTGGGTTAATGCCATCTTGCCCGCCCAGCTGAAAATGGGAGGGGACTGGGATCCCACTGCCTATCGGAAGGCGCAGGGCATATCCAACGATTCCGCGTACCTTGCCGCACTCTCCGGACTGTGGTCCAGGGCGCTCTGGTATTTGACGATCGAAGATGCTGACTTCGGTGCCACCACGTACGACTGGGACCTTATGCAGGATGTTCATATCGACGCAGATGGAGTGGACGCCGGCGACGTCGAGGTGGCGAAGCTCTGCTACCAAGCCGGAGTGGCCGTGAGGATGAACTGGGGCCTGTACGTGTCAACCTCGATGATGCAGGATGTGGCACCCGCGTTTAGGGACTACTTTCGGTACGACGGCGACGTGACCCTAGAGAGTCGTGACGTGGACCGGATGACGACAGAGATCCAGTGGCATCGACCTGTGGTGCTGTCGGGTGAAAAACCCGGAGAGGACATTGGTCATGCCTGGGTCGTGCACGGATATGATAAGTCAACCGATCCGGACCGGCTGTTCATGATGAACCTGGGTTGGGGCAGCTCGTCGGTCGGCTGGTACTCCGTCGATGATATCAATCTCGACTATTACGCAAACCAAAAGCATGTGACATGGATAGCCCCGAAGAGTGTCGTACGCTTCGTCGGAAGCGATTACTTGCTTAGTACTGGTTCGCCCGGTTCGCCGTACCCCAATGTAGCGGTCGCCGCTGCCAACGCACCCGATGGCGCAACCCTAATATTCAAAGCCGGACGGAACGATACTTTTGCCGGAGGATCGCTTGTAATCGACCGTCCGTTCACACTTAAGGGATACGACGTGACGATTCAGCACGAGTAGCTCATGATGTGGCGGTGCCGGTGCGTCGACTTCACCGTGCGGCAAAGAGACATGCGATATCGACAAACCTACATTCCAATCAATGAAAGAGCCAATGTCCGCCGCGCGACCAGCGCGGGCCATCGGAGGTTTGCTGGCTTGTTGGCTGTGCTATGTTCGGTGGCCATAGTCGTACCCGCCCCGGTTCGCGGAGAGTACCGAGTGAGTTCCGGAAGTCTGCGTTCATACCTTACGGGTATTTGTATTCCTGGGGCCGGGACGGAAGTGTTTGAAGAGCCCAGTGCATCGGACATGGCTGATTGGGCGCAGGTTATCGAGTACCTGATCGACGGGAATGTTGGGCAGGCGGCTGACTTGGCGGACTGGTTGCTTTATGACCTGGTCAAGTTTACCGATTCGGGAACGGGCTGTGTGTACTACGTGTTGGTTGAACAGCTTTGTTCCGGTGGTATTGGCTGTCCAACAGGCTTTCTCCAGTGGGATCCAGAGCCATGCAGAGGGTTAGGGACGTATGTATACAACCCACATCCCCGCCGGGATCTGAACATCCAATCGCCTCACGCCCTGACTGATGGGGCAACCTGGCCTGAGAGCGTGGCCATGTTCTTGGAATTGCAGGCCACGTTCCTCCAAGTCACGGGTGTCACACGTTGCGCCAACTCCGGTATCGGGTGCAGTGGAACGACCGCGACGTGTGGAGGTGGTCCCTACCGTGAGTCGGATGCTGCTCACTTCACGAGGAACTTCTACCAGGTAGCCAGCACGACAATACATGGATTGCTCCCTGATGTAGTAGGCGTAAGTGTTCATGCTTTCGAGGCGTGTGATTCAGCCTATGACACTTCGATCGTGCAGATCAGTAATGGGACCGGATGCGAAGACGGCAACAGCGCCGTACCCAACAGCATCGCCACTCAGTTGGCGATCGAATTCAACAGAATCCTCGAAAATGAGTTCCCCATCTACCCAGGGCGCCTGGCAGGAAGCTGTAATGTTGCACCCGGCGAACCTGCGGAACTTGAGCGCGTGGGATGCCCGGCGTTCTGTGGCGGAAGCAACACGCAAGGACGCGAGATCAACCAGGCTGCGGACCCGTGCGCCGGTGGCGTGTGCAGCGCAGTCTTGCCGGAAAGATTCATTCACATGGAGCAACAGCTGCCGCTTCGCGTGCCACCGCCGGGGTTGCCATGGCCATACCCGTTTCCCGGAATGTCATGGCAGATTTCGATCGATGCCTTCGGGGCGACGTTCCCAACGTATGAAATATGGGCCGACTTTGGATACTTTGGGACTGAGACCGGTTCATTCTGTCAGCCATATGGTACATTAGCAGAGACTGTAAGCGCCGCGAACCCGGGTGAGAGGATCCTGATCAAGACGGGCTCTTCACCGGAAACGCTGATCATAAACGATTCGGTGATCGTCGACGCCTACGGAGGTCCGGCGATCGTCGGCACCGACTTGTCGTGATGTCGGCCCTTGTAGAAAGACACACTATGCATACTGTTCGAAACACAATCTGGATACTGGCGGCCCTGTCGCTGACCGCGCAGCTGGCGCCGGCGCAAGTGCCGGTAAGCGGCATGCCCGTTCCCGAGCTGGCGATCTTCGACACGATCATGCAGGACGTCATGGACGATAACGACATCAGTGCCGCCGTGCTCGGCGTGATGAAGGACGGACGCATCGTCTACCTGCGCGGATTCGGATGGCTGGATCAGGCACGTAGTACTCCACTGCCGGAAACCGCAATGATGCGTCTTGCAAGCGTGACGAAGCCGGTCACGGCCGCTGCGATTAACTGCCTGATTGAGGACGGCGTGCTCCATACCAATCAGCAAGTCTTCAATCTCGGGCAGCCCGATGGCGGTCTTCTCAAGCATGAGCCGTTTCCCGAGGGGGAACTCGGGGACGACCGTCTTGAAGACATTACGATCTGGAGTGTCTTGCACCATTATGGCGGCTGGGAGCGGAATGCCTGGTGGTGTGAAGAGAGCCATCTCCGCTGTGACACGTGCGTATTGGGCAACCCCTGTCCCATATGCGAAGATAGCGGTGATACGTGCGTGAGGGTCGGCGACCTCACCTATCGTGAAATCGACATCTGGAACGACATGCAGCACATTCTTGACACCGGCCCGCCACCAGGAAGAGATGCGACAGTCAGCTGGATTCTCGGGCAACCGCTCCAGGTCAGGCCCGGCACGTTTTCAGGTACGCCCAACGCGGAACGGCATTACTCCAATATCGGCTACCTGCTGCTCGGGTTAATCCTGGAACAGGAGGGTGGAATGGACTATATCGACTTCGTGCGCCAACATGTCCTGACAAAGTCGATGTGGTTTCCGGCGACCGAGTTCGAGGTGGGACACACCTACCCGGACGAGTGCAACCCCCGCGAGCCGTGGTACGACAATCCGGGCACCGGCCAGGACGTCTTCCACCCCAACGACCCGGACTACGCGCACGTTCCGGCGCCTTACGGCACTTGGGACCATGAAGCACGCGTCGGCCAAGGTGCTCTCGTCTCCACCGCCGTGCCGCTGCTGCATTACCTCGAGAACTACTGCGTCAACGACTGGTATTTCGACGACAGCGGGGGATCCACCTGGGATTACGCCATCGGCACCCGCCGCACGACGATCCTCGGATCCCGCGACCATGGTGGCCTGTTGCGGGGCACGAACACACTCGCCAGACAGCGCGGTGACGGCATCAATTACGTCATATTGCTCAACAAGGATCAGACGGACGACAACAAACCACACTACACAGGCACGCTCTTCGATCTGTTGGAGGATGCCATGGACAGCGGCGACATCGCTTGGCCGACACGGAGCGTCGACGGTGTGTGGCTGGATTTCTTATACGGCGACACGGAGCAGGGTAGCTTCGATATGCCCTACAACAGCCTCGCCGACCTTTCCGATATGGAGCCGTACAGCAAGGTCAGAATCAAAGCGTTCTCGGTCCCATGGACGGGAACGATCGACACACCGCATATTGCGCTCACCGCCCTGGAGGGATCCAGAGTAATCATAGGTCAATAAGTCATGTTCAAGCACGGGTGCCTCACCCCACGCCGATACAGAGATGAAAACCAACAGATGCTGAGCGCCGGTGGCTGCGGACGACCGAGCTGGCGAAGCGATCTGAGAATCCACACGTCGTTGCTGGTGCTTGCCGCGGCTGCGCCCTGGATCATGGCCACATTCGTCTGCGCCGGCAGCGAGCCTGCGCTCCACGACGTTGGGAGCGTGCTCGTGGGTGCTGGGGGCGAGCAGAGTCCGACAGTACCACTTTCGCCGAAACACTTTCGTGCCCGCACCGTTGAGATCCAGCTGACGAAGCTAGACAGCTTGCGGGATGCCGAAGGCGGCCGAATGACTCTCAACCTGTTCGATGACGCTACCTTCGAGGCCATGGTCGAGCGCGTTGGTACTGACGCCAACGGCTATTCCCTCGCTGGGCGACTCGAAGGTATCGTGAATGGTCGCTTCAATCTGGCGGTTCATGGCAACGTGACGGTTGGGATCGTCCGCGCCGGCCAAGCTGGCACCTATCACATACGATACTTCGACGACGGAAGGCAAGTCGTCCGACAAATCGACCCGGCTGCGTTTCCACCGTTCGGTGTAACCGCTGAGAGCACCAGCCGTTTCCACGATGCAATGAGCCATGCAAACGTCAAGGATTCACTTCTGACTGCTGATGCTTCGAATCGCAGTTATGACCGCTCAACCGACGATGGCAGAGTGCATGATATCCTGGTCCTCTACAGCAACGTTACTCGGGAAGCCGCCGGTGGCACTGAGGCCATTCGCGCCGAGATCCAACTCGCCATCGACGTGGCCAACGATGCCTACGCCGACAGCGGTATTTCCTCCCATCTACGACTCGTGCACATGGAGGAGGTTGCGTACGACGAGGTCACCGGCTGGGATGGTTACGTGGACCATCTGATGCGGCTGGGCGTTACGGATGATGGCTATTTCGACTACATCCACGAGTTGCGAGACCGTCTCGGTGCCGACTTCGTCAGCATGATCGTCGAGGACACCGATCCGGACCTCCTCGGTAACGGTACGTGCGGGATGGCTCCGGTGATGCAGGAATTGTCGCCCGATTTCGAAGTGTTGGCCTTCAGCGTTGTCAGCCGCGAGTGCTCGGTGGACAACTGGACGCTGGCCCACGAGGTCGGCCACAACCAGGGCTGTGCCCACGACCGCGAGAACGCCAGCATCGACGGTCTGTTCACTTACTCGTACGGCTACCACCTCACAGGAGATACGCGTGGTTGGAGTACGGTCATGGGCTACAACGACGCCGAGAACAACTGGCAGCGTTTTGGGCAGTTCTCGAACCCAAACTGGCTTCATGACGGTGCCGCGACGGGCGTGCCCATCGGCAGTCCGGGAGAGGCCCACAACACCGCCACGATCAACAGTACGAGCTTGACCATCGCCCGTTTCTACACGACACGTTACTGGGTCGACTTCGACTGGTCAGGGACAGAGTACGGGCTCTTCGATGCGCCCTTTGCAACGTTGTCCGACGGACTCGAGGCTGTGCCGGACGGCGGGATGGTCGTGGTCAAGTCCGGCTACCTCAATGAGGGAATGGTTCTTTCAAAGCGCTTGCAGGTCAACTCGTGGAACGGATCGACCATTATCGGCGCCGCCTCGCCATAATGCACGGCCACCGGGAGAGGAAGTAGAAACTCGACCATGATAAGAACACCTGGTAGAACATGTGGAACCGATTTTCCAGTCGGTCTAAAGACGCGAGCTGAT
>JAUXGE010000188.1 GCA_030622435.1 Planctomycetota bacterium | reverse complement strand
ATACCTCGCCCGGATGGACAGGACGATGGAGCAGCGGCGGGCAAGGTATCTCGAGGAGCACGGGGAGGCGCCGTGGCTGGCGAAGAAGAGTGACGAGCCGGACCCGTGGGACCTGTACGTGGCCGAGTTCATCAAGAAGCACAAGCTGGACGACCCGAGGATCAAGCAGGCGAACGACCTATTGAAGAAGGCCAAGAAGCTCCGCGACTACCACCAGCGCAAGAACCGCAGCGAGATCGCAAAAGCGCGACGCGCGGACGACACGGAGAAGCTGGCTCACTACGAACAGATCTCGGAACGTCTCTTTCAAAAGGTGCTCGTGCACGGGTTGGAGAAGCTCCTCCCACTTGAGCGGGAAAAGGCAGGGAACGCGGGCACGTAAGAGGCGTCGTGCGGCACCTGGGTTTCCGTGCCCCACAGAACAGAAGTAGGAGAATCCGTGATGCAGATCGTCGTCGCTGTGGCCATGGCCACATTGGGGCAGGTGGGTCTCCTGGAACAGTTGCCCGGTCGCTTGGTGCGCCCGCTGGAAGCACGTCAAGCACACACCTCTGAAGTCGAATGGACGGTGACTTACTTGAAGGGGGGGGACGCCGGACTGGTGGAGCGTCACATCACCCGCACTGTGGGTGACACGGTGTGGGAGGTCAACTCCGGTGATGAACATGGATACCACAGAATCGCCTACGGTCGCCTACTTTCCGAAATGCCGGATCACGTCCGGGAAAAAGCACAAACCGAGAAGGTAGAACGAGCCGGACCGTATCATTCCCTTTTGTTTGACAGTGACATATGGCATTTAGAGCACCAGCGCAACATGCTTCCGCTGACGGGTTTCGCCGTCCCGAAGGCCCAAGCGAAAGGATATCGTCCACTGGATTTCACGATGGCCGGGATCGCACCATGGTGGGACAACCATGAGGCGAGTATTCTGAGGCTGCGAGAGACACTATTGGTAGGGTTTGAATCCGCCACGTATACGGTTACATCGCGCGACAGGATCGAGGTCATTACCGCCGAGTTTGGTGCGAAGAGGATTGAGTGGCACCTGGGCAAGACGCGCGGGGGTCAGCCGGTTTCGGCATCGTTCTATCAGGGCGATCGCCTGTCCAGCTCGTCTCACACTGAGTTGACTGAGATGGACGGTCGATGGTTCCCCACCTCCATGAGCTTCTATCTGCGGGACGACGAGCAACCCTGCAAGGTGATCAAGGTGCAACAGGCCTCGTTCGATCAACCAGGGCACATTAAGGAGATTACGCCGAATGACATTGGGGTTCTGTTTGGGACACAGCTCTACGGACATGCCGGCCGCCCTCACCGCTGGGACGGGACACGGCTCATCACGGGCGAGGAATACGACGAGCTGATCTACATCTATGGCCTAAGGCCCGATCCATACATCGCTGAGAAACTGGCCGAGGCGATGGGCATGACCGTCGAGGAACACCTCGCCCAGATGGACAAGACCATGGAGCAGTGGCGGGCAAAGTATCTCGAGAAACACGGGGAGGCGCCGTGGCTGGCGAAGAAAACCGAAGAGCCGGACCCGTGGGATCTGTATGTGACCGAGTTCATCAAGAAGCACAAGCTGGACGAGCCGAGGATCAAGCGGGCGAATGAGCTATTGAAAAACGCCAAGAAGCTCCGCGACTACCGCCAGCACAAGAACCGCAGCGAGATCGCAAAGGCGCGGCGCGCGCGCGATGAAGAGAAGCTGGCTCACTACGAGCAGATCTCCGAACGTATCTTTCAAAAGGTGCTCGTGTACAGGCTGGAAAAGCTGGTGCCACGGGAACAGAAAAAGGCACAGGAGACGGGCACGTAAGAGGCGTCGAGTGGCGCTAGCAAACCGTTGAAAAAGTGTAGCGCCGCCCCTTGTGGGCGGCGAAAAGCCACTTCAATCGTCACCCACGAGGGGTGACGCTACACCGTTGTGGCGGACCACGTGTTTTTCAACGGGCTTTTAGGGTTCCCGTGCCCCGCGAGCAGAACTGAAACGGAGGACTGTATGCACGCCTTTGTGATTATCTTTAGCGCTCTCCTTTGTCCAACGGACGTACAGTCGCAGCTTCCAGACGTGCTTCGCCGCGTGATCGATTCCAGAGACTCCAAGACGTCAGAGATTGAATGGACGATCAGTTATCTCCAGGGACGCGATGCCGGGCTGACTGAG
The DNA here is from genome assembly GCA_030622435.1 of Planctomycetota bacterium. Taxonomy (GTDB): domain Bacteria; phylum Planctomycetota; class Phycisphaerae; order UBA1845; family UBA1845. Next base: position 6,979 of record JAUXGE010000188.1, on the reverse strand, counting down.
CGACATATCACGCGAACCGCAGGCGATACGTTATGGCAGGTGAATAACGGGGATGATAACGAGTATCACCGAAGGGCCGTTTATAAGCTTCCGAAAGATGATTCAGAACAAGCGTTGGACGAGGCAAGCATCCCTAAGGAAACCTTGGCAGGACCTCGGCATTCGTTGCTCTATGATCGGCGCGTGTGGTATTTGCAGCACAGTGGCCGGAAACCCCCCTTGGTGGGCACCGCCTTTCCCGTGGATCAGGCCACGTCGTCTCATCCCTTGGACTTCCGGGCCGGCGGGCTGGCACCCTGGTGGGAGGAGAGGCATAGCGATCCCGTTTTGGGAATCGCTAGACAGTCCGCTGAGGGATTCGAGTCCGCAACTTACACGGTCGAGTCGCGTGGTCGCGAGCAGGTCGTGACAGCGACATTCAGCGGGAAACGCCTGGTGTGGGAGTTCGATGAAGCACGCGGCGCCCAGCCGGTGTCTGCTGCATTCTACGCGGGTGACAGACTTGTTTGTTGGTCGCATACGCAGCTCAGAAAGACAGGCGAGCGGTGGTTCCCCGAATCAATCACGTTCTATCGAGGCGAGGATGAGCAGCCGCACCTGGTCCTCGAGGTGCATGAAGTCTCGTTTGACGAGCCCCGGCACCTTCAACAGATCGTGCCCGAGGACATCGGCGTGCTCTTTGGAACGCAACTTCTCGGACCCACCGGATACAACCGCTGGGACGGGACACGGCTCATCACTGGCGATGAGTACGACGAACTGCTCTTCGTCGATGGTCTAAGGCCGGATCCATACATCCTTGAGAAGCTGGCCGAGGCGATGGGCATGACCGTCGAGGAATACCTCGCCCGGATGGACAGGACGATGGAGCAGTGGCGGGCGAGGTATCTCGAGGAGCACGGGGAGGCGCCGTGGCTGGCGAAGAAAACCAACGAGCCGGACCCGTGGGACCTGTACGTGGCCGAGTTCATCAAGAAGCACAAGCTGGACGAGCCCCGGATCAAGCAGGCGAACGACATATTGAAGAAGGCCAAGAAGCTTCGCGACTACCACGAGCGCAAGAACCGTAGCGAGATCGCAAAGGCGCAGCGCGCGCGCGATGAAGAGAAGCTGGCTCACTACGAGCAGATCTCCGAACGTATCTTTCAAAAGGTGCTCGTGCACGGGCTGGAAAAGCTGGTGCCTGACGATAGAACCGCCGCCTCCGACAAGGAAGCTTGAACAAGGCAGTCAGCGCACGTTGCAGGCCGCCGGCTATCTCAAGGCTCGGTAGATTCCTCAGCCGGCTCGGTCTGTAGGTTGTTCAGGAAGTCCATCATGGCGTTGGCACCCCAGACCTGAGCACCCGAGTAGACCCCGGACACCATCGAGTTCAGGATCTCCAACCCGATGCTCGCGGGGCAACCGACGTACAAGGTCGGAGTAGAGAGCGCCAGCAGCATGAGCCACTTGGCAGTGCGTTTCCGCATGATTCCGTTCTCCTTGGGCGCGAACCGGCGTCACCGTTTCACTGTCAGGCGATCCATCAGGTACGCGGCCGTCCTTGTCCCGCCGTGGAAGTCAGCGAGGGTGAGGAACTCGTTTGGCCCGTGGGCGTTGCAGTCCGGGGTGCAGAAGCCCACCATCAGCGAGTCGGCACCGAGCACCTCCTTGAACATCGGCAGAATCGGCAGTGATCCGCCCTCTCTTGTAAACACGGGGCTCTTGCCGAAGCCGGACTCGACTGCCTGCGTCGCCGCTTTCATACCTGGGGAATCGAGCGGCGCAACGTAGGCGGCACAGGTACCGTGCGTTATGACTTGCAGCTTTACGGAGTTTGGGCATGCGGCTTGGACCGCATCATCGAACAGTTTGGAAATTCGATGCGGATTCTGATCCGGTACCAGACGCATGGAGACCTTGGCCGACATCTTCGCAGGAATGACGGTCGATGCCCCCTCTCCCGTGAAACCGCCGAACAGCCCGTTGACGTCCAGCGTGGGCCTCGCCCAGCGGCGTTCCAGTGTGCTATAGCCTTCCTCACCGCACAGCGCGGGCGCCCCCATCCCTTTCAGATACGCCGCTTCATCGAACGGCAACTCCTTCAAGCGGGACCGCTCATCCGCCGTCAACTCGCGCACGCCGTCGTAGAAACCGGGAATCGTCACGCGCTCGTCTTGGTCGCGAAGGGAAGCGATAATTGCGGACAGCACGTTTCCAGGATTCGCAAGGGTCCCGCCGAACGAACCGCTGTGTAGATTCTGCTTCGGGCCGGTGACGACGATCTCTTTGTAGACCATGCCCTTCGTGCCGTAGGTGATCGCCGGCGTGTTCGCATCGAACTTGGGGGTGTCCGACAACACGACGTAGTCGCACTTCAGACGCTCACGGTGATCCCGGATGACCTTTTCCAGGCTGGGCGAGCTGATCTCCTCTTCCCCCTCGATCAGGAACTTGACCCGGATGGGAAGCCCCCCCGCCACCTTCATCCACGCCTCGGCCGCCAGCATATGAGCGAGCACCTGTCCCTTGTCGTCGGCCGCACCACGGGCGAAGACCACTTCGTTACGAATGGCCGGCTCGAATGCGGGGGAATGCCAAAGCGATTCGTCTCCTGTCGGTTGAACGTCGTAATGACCGTACACCAGGATAGTCGGGCCGTCCGCATCGGGTGGACCGGCCTCACCGACAACGCACGGATGACCCGGCGTTTCGACGATCTCGCTCTTGATACCGCAACCGGTCAGCAACTGATGAATCCACTCGGCCCCCCGCTTCATGTCCGGCTTGTGCTTCGGGTCAGTCGAGACGCACGGGATCCGGAGCAGGTCCAACAGGCGTTGAACGTTCGCGTCCTTGTTCGCTTCAATATGGGCAATGACTTTGTCGATCACGATTCGGTTCCTCGCTCCATCTTGTTCCGAGTTCTGTGGGCAGGTCCAAGGGCCGGCCGCGCCAGACCGTACCACTTCCGCTGCAATCGACATGGTAGCCGGTGAACGATTTCATTCCAAGGGGGAGGGTGGGATAGAGTGGCGGCGGTTCCCAGCCGAGAGCGGCTGGGCTACATTGCAAAGTGGATCGCGTAGCACCGGTTGCCCCGACCGGGGCATCCGAGCCTCGCCGAAACGCCACGCTAGTGTAGCTTCACACCTGGATCTGCGGGTTGGCAGCGTGTGCCCCAAAATCCGAACCGCGCCCGTAAGGAAGCGGCCCGGTTTTAGGTCACCAAGACCGCTCCCTCACGGTCGCGGTTCGGAGTAGATCATCCCGGGAAACACACAAAAACAAGTGTCTCCATGGACTAGTGCTCTGTCACTGCTGGATTGATGGATTGTCGTGAGACATGCCCGCGCCCGCCTTGACGGGCTTTTAGCTTGTCGTGTCCCTCGGGGCGGGCTTGGGCATGGCACACAAAACCGGGATGCATCCATCAAATCACAGGTGACAGAGCACTAGTTGCGAGGCCCGTGTAACGTCAGGACAAACAGCGACACGTCCAGCCCATCCACGACGCCGTCGTCATTCAGGTCGCTGTCCTGGCACGGCGAATCGGGAACCAGCGCGTCGAAGCAGCGCTGCAGAATCGCAAAGTCGCGGAGGTCGGCGTCGCTGTCCATATCGATGTCACCGGCCGGGATTGAATCCAGGACGACGTCCGTGCCGAAGGAGCCGTTCTCCAGTTTCAGGAAATACATGCCCGCCTCGAGGCTCGACACGCTGAGTCGCTTCTTCGGCGGAGGCGTGACGCCGGCCGTCGAGCCTACCCAATCGGCCATGGTAACGAGTTCCCCTCCCTGGTTGATCAGGCTGATGTCGAGGCAGCCGGCCCCGGCGCAATAGCCTGGCATGTGAATGTCCAGCAGATACGGACCGGTCGCAGTCCAGTCGAACACCAGGTATTCGGCGGGGAATGGTTCCGTTGCGGTTCCGTTCAAGTAGTCGTGCTGCACCTGGGGGTCGAACGGGAACAGCCACCGGAGGCGTTCAAGGAACCAAGGCACCTCCCAGCTGAACAGTGGCGGCTCGGCCTCGAGGAACCACGGCGGATAGAAACGCGTAGCGCAGCGGTTGTAGCCCAGACCGATGTCGTACAGGTTCAGGCCGGACGGGTCCCGTACGGAGAACGTCACGCTCCCGTCTCCAAAGACGTTGTGCGGGCAGTCGAGGATATAGCTTAGCCCCGACGTCGTCGCGTGGGCTGTCCCGTCGCTCTTGTATACGGTGATGTCGAACGAACGTTTGATGTACGGGAAGAGGCGCAGTCGGAACCGCCCCTGGGTCGTGTCCGGACCGACCGTCTGGCAGCACTCCGGCACGCTCGTCTGCGGGTTCGTCGCCGGCGGGAGTTGGACCGTGAAGAAGTCCACATCACTGAGCTTGTCGTGGTTCAAGTCGTCAATAGCCCCCATCAGGAGCATGTTGTCCGGAATCACATCCGGGACCACGGCAGCCGTCGTAAAGCTGTCGTTGCGCTGCTCCGGTGGCGGCGACTCGTCGTCGTACTCGTCCGGATCGATAGTGGCGGAGGTCGTGCTCATCGTGACGTCGTAGCAGTTCATGCTCGTGCTCTGCTCGCCCCAGATTCTCAGCACGTGGTGGCCCGGCGCCAATTGCGTGCGATCCAGATTCAACGTTCCCACGACGCTCTCCGTGGCAAGGGTCTGGTCCACTTGAGCCTTGAGGCGATGCCCCGAGGCGGCCATGACTTCGTAAGTGACCTGAAGATTCAGATCTGCGAACGCCGACGTGTCGAAGTAGTAGTAGTCCACATCGTAGGGATCGATCACGGCGTCGATGGAACCGACGAGAAGCAGCGCGGCGGTGGCCTGCGAGTCGTTCGGCTCGTACAGATCCACGCTCGAATTCAAGGAACTCAGGTTGGACGTCTCCCCCTGCGCGTAGTCGGGTTTACCATTGAGGTTGTCGTCTTCGCAACTGTCGGGCTCTCCATCGCCGTCGTTGTCCATGTCCCGTTCCTTGGCCAGCCCGTCGTTGTCGTAGTCCCGGTGTTGCAGGTCGTAGGAACCGTTCGGCTTGAAAACGTAGCTGCGCATATCAACCTTATCCAGGATCAGATCCCCATCCGTGTCGGAGTTGCTGGGATTCGTGTAGAAGCGGACCTGTTCGTCCCAATCCATGATCCCGTCACTGTCCGAGTCGGTCCAGATCGAAGCCTCGTCCGACCGAACGTTGGGTACCGAAGCCGGTGGAACGTAGTGGCACCCGAACGGCAGTGAATCCAGCGTGACCCAGGACATCCCGCTCCAGGGATCGAAGTGTCGAACCTGTTTGAACCCGTTGGTGAACGTGCGGTAGCCGGCGATGACGGTTTCGTGGCTGATCCCGTCATCCCGCATGATTGGCCGGCCGGCATCGATCCAGCCTTTGATCTGCGCGAACGTCGGCCCTCCGCCTGCCTCGTAGATGGCGTTCTCGCCGAGCCCGAGCGCCCACTCGAAGAGCCTCTCGCCGCTGGACGAGCCGCCGCAGATGATTGTCGACCTATCGTGCCCGAGGTCGTTGTCAGGGTAGCCCACACCGCCCCAGTCTTTCAGCGGGTTGCCGTTACGCTCGAAGTACTCGTAGCTCAGCCGGTCCTGGCTCAGGCTCCCACCGTAGTTCGTGACGATCATGGCAATAGATGCGCGTACACAGTTCCTACGCCCATGCACAAGGATCTTGTCGGGATGCGGCGAATCCCACGTCTCCTTCGGCCCCGGCGCCGAGGGATCTCCCTCTTTGCAGCCGTCATGGCACAGCAACTTCGTGTCCTTGGCCTGCCGCAGCCACGTCATAGGCAACACAACTTCTTCATCGACGGCTGCGAGCCCCACAAGGTTCACGCGTTTAGCGTAGGACCAGGCCGACGTCCGACCACTGCCGTCCACGGCGGCCGCTCGCCACCAGTGGTCGCCAGGCGGCGGAGGCGGATCGGGCTGAAACACGGGCTCATCCAAGAGCGTGTCGATCTCCGGTGATCCAAAGGCCGAGTCATCGTCCATCTGGAATCGGTATCGGGCACTGGGCACCAAAGGCCCCCATCCTATTGCCACGCCGTCAACTGTCATGACGACGCCGTCAGGGACGGTGGTAAACCCGACGCGGGGTATGGGGTTGGGCGCGCCGGGTGTGAGGTCCACCTGCTCATAGACCGCCCAATCGTTCGGCGAGTCGTTGCCGTGCCGGGGTAATATGCCAACCGACCGGTTGAGCGGGACGGCGGCTCCAGTCGTTTCAGCACCGGAGCCGATGTGCATCGACACCCACCAACTCGGATGCCACAGACCGGCCTCGACCGCATCGGCAGCGGTCTCGCCGGGAGGCGCGCCATACGCGACGAAATCGTGGATCAGGATGCCGGCCCGCGCTCCCGAACGATAGAGGCCTACCTGATCGGCCTCGTCGTCAAGGATGTTGATGATGCCAGCCGGTGTATGAACAACCGCCAAGCCGTCCGAGACGTCGTAGTCGTCTTCGGCCGCCCCGCGCCCATCGAGCATAATCAGCAGAAACGAACCCGCCGGCATCGTGGGGAGTTCAGCAGGAATCGTGTAGGCGACACCCTCACGATCAACGACCTGCCAGCCATCGATATCGCTGTTCGCGCCGAAGTAGAGTTCGATCCACTCCGATTCGCGACCGGTGGGTCGGGGCATGACCTCGTTGATTCGGACCTGCTGGCCGCCGGCGGGCGTTTGACATTCATCCGGCACTCCGTCGCTGTTCCCGTCTTCACTCTGCCCCTCGCCGATATCGCATGAGTCGGGTACACCGTTGGCGTTGCAGTCCTGCTCATCCCCTGCCGCTATGTCACACTCATCCGGATTGACGTTACCGTTGCAGTCCACGCTCGTGCCGGCTTCAAGGTCTGCAAGATCGTCTACACCGTTGCGGTTGCAGTCAGTTCCGCATTGGTCGTTGATCTCGTCACAAGGGGATCCAGGAAGACAAGGCGATTGACCGGCCTGGCAGACCCCAGTCCCATTACAGGTTTCGT
>JAUXGE010000162.1 GCA_030622435.1 Planctomycetota bacterium | reverse complement strand
TTGCTGCCGCCCTTGCCAGTGGGTCGCTGTTCACCTCTTGTGACACGCGTTTGAAAGAGGCGTTTGTCGGTGGGGTGAAGGGCTACATTTACACCATGCTTGACCCGACCAACTTTGTAGATCTCCTCGCGGCCGAGTCCGATGGCGACGCGGGTGATTCGGTGGTGGAGTAATCTCACTTTCTGAACTGCCTCCCAGAGCGTTTTCCGAAATCGTGTTCCGAACCACGGGCCTGGCGCCCGTGCGGGTTTTCAGGGCGCGCGAACGTTCGCCCAATTCCCGATACCGAGAACACAAGCGGGAACTGCTCTGGCATCCCTGATCCCGACGACTGATTACAGGCATTTCCTGCTCGATATTGATGCGGTCCTGGCGGATAAGCAGACCTTATCACATATTGAGAATTCGTCTCAATTTTTTACATTTCACGTTGCCCGGCAGGAGCCGATTCACTATAGTACTATTGCGCTCTGGAGAGAGCGCGCCGTCCGTTGCGGCGTTTAGCGTTGCCAAGGGAGTGATTTTGGCTTTGCCGCCGAACAGGCTGTTGGGCAATGCAAGGCAAGGCGTCTTCTTGCCCGCAGGCTCGGAATTGCGATTTCTGGTCGCTATTAGAGACGCTGTCTCAGTTGCGGCGCGTTTTAAGACCGTCCTAGGACTTTTTGATAGCGCGATTTGGATTGATGCTACATTGCAGAGGGCTTTAGAAAACCTGAAAGCGGGTGATGTTGCCGTGGTCGATAGGATCGCTACGGCCAACGGTGCATCGAAGCGTCTTGCGGACATGGGTTTCATTCGCGGTGCCCGGCTCGAGATGGTTCGGCCTGGGGCACCCTGCATTGTACGTCTCAATAGCTTGTGCGTCGGCCTCGGGCTGGCTTACCAGACGAGTATTCTTGTAGGTCCGGTCTGACACGCCGAAGGCATGTCTTTTAGCCGGGTGAGTTTCCGGCATTCCTGGACTGCTGCCGTTTGGGCTGAAAGCAGAGGAGAGGTCAATGCCGGTCGGCGCGAACCGGGCGATCTACGACTGCGAAGCCGCACCCAACTCTATGGATGAGTCCGCCGTCATTCCTGTGCACGCTCGTAAGAGGATGGCGGCGTTCGTGGGTAACCCCAACACTGGCAAATCCACGTTGTTCAACGTGCTGACCGGACATCGACAGCGCATCGGGAATTACCCCGGTGTGACGGTCGAGAAGCGGACCGGAGTTCTGCGGGACCCGGAGACCGGTGCCGCGGTCACGCTGGTCGATCTTCCCGGCGCCTACAGCCTTGCGGCGCATGCACAGGACGAGTCCGTCGTGCTCGATGTTCTTCTCGGGCATCAGGACGATGTCGATCTTCCCGCACTGGTCGTCGTCGTGGTTGATGCGTCGAATCTGGCCAGGAACCTGTTCTTCGCGACACAGCTTCTCGAGCTGGGTCGACCGGTTATCGTCGCGCTGAATATGATAGACTTGGCCCAGGCGTCCGGCATATCGATCGACACGGACATCCTGTCGCAAGAGCTCGGTGTACCGGTTTTTCCGGTTGTAGCGACGAGGCAGGAGGGAGTCGAGGCACTTCGACGGGCTGTGTTCCATGTATTCGATGGGGAGCCTCCGCGAAACCGTGTGGTCTTTCCGGAGTCCGTTCGCGCGGAGGTCGATGGGCTGGTCAATTGCGTGGCGGAGCGAACGTGTGAGGGTGGATACCGGCTCCCGTCCGTGGAGGCCTTGCAGATTCTGCTGGATCCCGGTGGTTACAGCGAGCGACGTCTGATCCGATTGTGTGGTTCGACACTTGCGGATGAGCTGGCTGAGCGACGAGCACGGATCGAGGCTTCGGGTCACTCGATCGTCGAGGTCGAGGGCCGCACTCGGTACGCGTGGATCGATCCGATAGTGCAGCGTGCGACGACGCGTCTTCATCCCGGGCGACGATCGTGGTCGGAGATGATCGATCGCCTTGTGACACACCGCGTGGCCGGACTCGTGATTCTGCTTGGTATGATGGCGATATGTTTCCAGGCGGTTTACGCCTGGGCGGGTCCTCTGATGGACGCCGTAGACGGTCTCTTCGGCGTGTTGGGGAGTGTCGTGTCGGAGCTCGTCCCGACCGGTGCCCTTCAGAGTCTTCTGATAAACGGGGTGGTGGCGGGCGTGGGTGCCGTGCTCGCATTTTTGCCTCAGATTCTCACACTTTTTCTGTTCATCGCCGTTTTGGAGGATTGCGGGTATATGGCCCGGGCGGCGTTCCTTCTCGATCGATGGATGGGGTATCTCGGTCTGAGCGGGAAGTCGTTCATTCCCCTGTTATCATGCTTTGCGTGCGCGGTCCCGGGGATTATGGCGACTCGCACGATCGAGAATCGTCGCGATCGGTTCGTGACGATCCTCCTCGCACCGCTGATGAGCTGCAGTGCGCGTCTGCCCGTGTATGTTCTCATGATCGGTGCGTTCGTGCCGGCCACACCGCTGTTGGGTGGTCTGATAGGATTGCAGGCTGTCACGCTGTGTGCAATGTATCTGGTTGGAATTGTTGTCGCCGTACCGGTGGGGCTGTTGTTGAAGAGGACGGTTCTCCGGGGTGAGGCGACGCCGTTTCTGATGGAGCTTCCGTCGTACAAGTGGCCTTCGCCCCGGACGGTTCTCTACCGTGTGTATGAGCGGGGCCGACAGTTCTGTGTGACGGCCGGCACGATCATCATCGCCATGACGATCATTGTCTGGGCGCTTGGGTACTACCCCCGTCCCGTACAGATAGGGGTCGATCATGAGGCCCGGCGCGAGGCCGCGCGCAACGCGCACGCCGAGCAGCTCGAACTCGTCGCCGAACACTTTGACTCATCCATGACGGCGGCGACGCTCGTGGCCTGTGAGCCTGTCGTCTCGGTGCTCGATGCGATCGGGGCGATCGAACCGACTGAGTCGATTGAGGTCGCCGAACTCGTGGCGGACGCGGGACCGGCGGGCGAGGCTGCGCTGGCATGGTATTGGTCGAACCGTACGCTGGAAGAGCAAGTGTCGGCGATTGCGAGGAGTGAATCCGGTGCCTACTTGCGTCATAGCCTGCTCGGTCGCATGGGGCGTTGGCTGGAGCCGTTCGTCAGGCCGCTGGGTTGGGACTGGCGGATAGGGACGGCCGCGATCGCGTCGTTTCCCGCGCGCGAGGTCATGGTCGCTTCCCTCGGCACGATCTACAACCTGGGCAATCAACCAGATGAGACGTCGGTGGGGCTGCGGCAGATGCTGAGCGAGGCCACATGGCCCGACGGGCGCCCGGTGTTCAACCTGGCGGTTGCCCTGTCGATCATGGTGTTCGTTGCCCTATGTTGTCAGTGCGGTGCGACGCTCGCGACGATCAAGCGGGAGACGGGTTCGTGGGGATGGCCGTTGCTGACGTTTACCTTCATGACCGCGCTGGCGTACGGCGCGGCGTTTGTGACGTATCAGATCACGATCCGATTGACCTGAGGAGGCACCCGGTGACAGGCCAGAATGTCGTCGTGCTTGTCTGTGTGATCGGGGCAGTTGTCTATCTCTGGCGAGTGTTCCGGCGCATAGCACGCGGAGGGACTCCCAGGTGCTGCGTGTCATGCGTGAGGCACAGGATATGTGCTACATCTGAAGGAAGTCCGCAGAGCCGACCCGGCGTTACGTGCGTGGTGGAAAGAGACCATCGGTCGCGGCGCCCCAAGACGCATGAGCCTATGAGTGGCATTGGCAGGTGAGACGACTCATGGGATTCGGGACTCCGGCATGCCCGCACCCGGCTTCGTCGGGTTTGGGCATGATACCCCAAACCGGGACACACCCATCAGATTACGCTTGACAGGTCAGTGATCTTCACTCTGATCTTCCGTGTCCACCGGGTCTTTCTCCAATCTGATGAGCAGTGGGACGCCATCACGTACCACCTTCATCGTGATGATGTTCGTTGACGCGAGGATTCGAGTCAGGGAGCCCTGATCGTAATCACTCGCCGGTTTGGAGTTCACCTCTAGAATCTTATCCCCCGCGCGCAAGGCGATTCGATCGGCGGGTGATCCGGGGATCACGTGCTTGATCACGAGTCGATTTCTCCTTTGCCCGACGATCAACCCGAAGCCGGGCTCCGGGCCGAACCGAACCGGCTCGTCACCGGCGCGGGCGAAGCGCACTCGGTGATGTTTCTGGTCGAAGGTGACGGCGAAGTGCTTGAGAATCCGATGCCCCATGGCGGAGTCCGTTCCCAGAAAAAAGACGGGCGGCTCGGAGATTCGGTGCCGTCCCAGACGCAATTTGCCGCGCAGTGGCGTCACTTTGATTCCGAGGTCAGCGGCAACGAAACCGGGCTGCACCGGCTTGGTGCTGACACGCACGCGGTTCTCGAGGGACTTGGCCAGTACGATGGCACTTGCCCTGCCGGAGTCGAGGGTCACGTCCACGGACGTACCGGTGAACAGGAGAGGTATTCGCGCCAATCCGTCATCCGTTGTGTAATTCAGGATCTCCTTCCGGTCGGCGGGCGGCAGTTCATCGCGCTTCAGGACGGCTCGTTGTTGAGGGTAGTCGAGTTCGAGCAGGACGTCGGCGAAGACGGGGAAGCCGATGGCACCATCGTATTTGCGCGCTCCCTCGAACACCTGGTCGTAGTCGAGGATCACGGCATCGAAATCCAGGAACCGTACACCGCCAACCTTCATGGAGGGGAGCCGGATCGTGTCCACCTGCTCCGGTGGTGTTCCGGTCTTGCCGGCGGGTATGGAACGTCGCTTCGGCTCGAGCTTCAGGAGTATCGCCAGGTCGTCATCGAGTTTCGTGAATCGTGCGCCTGTGTCGAGCACGAGCCTGAACGGCCCCTTGTCACCGATCATTGCTTCGACGACTGGTTGTCCTGTCGTATCGTCGAATGCTACCTCCACCGTTGGTGTTGACAGCTCAGTCCGGCCGGGCTTCGCCTTAATCTCGAGTGCCGGATCGCTTGCGCAAAAAGCATTGGTCGATGCAAACAACACTCCTGCAACGACGCTTGACACGACACGCTGCCTGCTCATTGAAACGCCCATCATGTTCTCCTTGGCTCGACGCCTGAGACTAGGCAGAAAATCCCTATCTCGACGAGGGCCTTGCCTGCGTTTGCCTCAGTCGGGACGCGATTGGCTCACGCGCCGGCTCGCGACCGTGGCGCGGTCCACCGTGTTACCACATACGTATTCGCATCGGACGCTTAACGCAACCCGGCCACCACGTTTGTCGATTGCCGAGCCGGAACGCCGGGACAAGAGCATTCTGCGGCCGGGCGTGCCGCCTACCGCCATGGGAAAGCCGACTCGGTGACCGGAGTCGGTCCCGCTCTCCGGATCATGTAGGGGAAGTTGAGGTCCGAAAACCTGCGCCGGGTAACTCTGTGTGGGTATGCCGTAGAACGTGCCTCGTACGCCGGGGTGCCGGAGAGTCGAACGCCTTGTGAGCAGGAAGAACGAGGGGGTGGTTGGCCGATGGCAGCCGGTCACATCCGACCTTATACTGCGGCGCGCGGCAAGCAGGATGGTGTGTTGGAGACGCACCCTACGGTTTTCCTGTGCGCCCGTCATGCGTGCTGTGGCGCGGTGTGTTGAGGTGCGGACAGACGACCCATGAGCGAACAACCTGATGTAATCCTGTACACCGACGGAGCGTGCAGTGGGAATCCCGGACCTGGAGGTTGGGCGTTCCTTCTGAAGCATCCTGCGACTGAGAGTATCAAGACGCTCTCCGGGGCCGAGGTGAACACGACGAACAACCGGATGGAACTGAGGGCCGCCATCGAGGGACTGCGTGCGCTCAAAGGCGACCAGCGGCTGCGCGTGCATCTGGTCAGCGATAGCGAGTATGTGATCAAGGGGTTGACCGTCTGGATCAAGGGGTGGATTGCGAACGATTGGCGGCGTGGCAAGAAGGCCAACTCCCCGCCGGTCAAGAACGTTGACCTCTGGAAGGAATTGCACTCGCTGGCCGGACGACTCGACGTGTCCTACGAACACGTGCGGGGGCACACGGGGCATCCGGAGAATGAAGAGTGCGACCGACTGGCGACTGGCGCGATTCGAGCGCTTCGCCGCCAACAGGCCGACTAGTGTGGCGATTCACGCAGTTCGCGTCCTATCCGAGCCGCGACCGTGAGGGAGCGGATGGGATTGCGGATTGCGGATTGGCAGAGCAGGGGACACCGATTCGCGTACCACGCGGCTAAAGCCATGGCCACCCAACCATGGACAGTGTGAGCGCATCGGAGTCGCCGGTGATTTGTTGCCTCGGCCGACACGGGGGTCGGTCGCTACAGGTCATCCCGGCGCCCCGACTTTTTCAGGCTGGGGGTATGGCAGCACAATTGAGTTGTGCCGGAATGCCGGTAGGAAAAGAGAGATACCGATGAATCGCAGATTGAAGGTTGTTTTTTCTCTTATGCTGATGCTTGGCTTCTCGATCGTCGCCCTTGCGGAGAGTCCCGAACAGTGGTTTCGTGACGGACGCGCAGCGGTCGAGCGGGCCAAGGGGCTGAGCCCCATCACGGGCAAAGCCCGGAACGTGATTCTGTTCGTGGGAGATGGAATGGGCGTTTCGACGGTGACGGCTGCGCGGATTCTGGAGGGGCAGCAGCAGGGCCGTCCCGGTGAGGAAAATCTGCTGAGCTTCGAGACGCTGCCGTATACCGCACTTATCAAGACGTACAACACGAACCAACAGACACCATGCTCGGCCGGCACCATGACGGCCATCGTAACCGGGGTGAAGACGAACGCGGGTGTGCTCTCCGTGGATCAGACGGTCACGCCCGGTGACCATACGATGGTGGAGGGGCACCGACTCACCACGATTCTCGAATTGGCGGAGCGCGCCGGATTGTCCACGGGCGTTGTCACTACGACGCGCGTCACGCACGCAACACCGGGTGCATGTTATGCTCACTCTCCTGAACGCGGGTGGGAAGACGACGGCAAGCTTTCCGAGGCCGCAAGGGAGTCCGGTTTTCCGGACATCGCGCGTCAGTTGATTGAGTTTCCTCACGGGGATGGTATCGAGGTGGTGCTGGGCGGTGGACGGAGGCATTTCCTCCCGGCGAGCGCTGCGGACCCTGAGTATCCGAGGCAGACCGGTTCGAGGAGGGGGTATCGCGATCTGGCGGCCGAGTGGCAGGAGCGACCGAACTCGGTTTACGTCTGGAACAAGGGGCAGTTTGACAAGGTGGATGTGGCCGGGACGAATCACCTGCTCGGGTTGTTCGAGCCTCGACACATGCAGTACGAACACGACCGGTCCCGTGGTGAATCGGGTGAACCGTCCCTTCGCGAGATGACCAGCAAGGCGATCGACCTGCTTGCCAAGAACCGGAAAGGGTTTTTCCTGATGGTGGAGGGCGGGCGCATCGATTTGGCGCATCACAAGTGCAACGCCTACCGCGCGCTGACGGACACGATCGGATTTTCCGATGCCGTCCGCGTTGCCATGAAGAAGACTGATCCACGGGAGACCCTGCTGATCGTCACGGCCGATCACAGCCATACCTTCACGATTGGCGGCTACGCCGTCCGTGGAAATCCGATCCTCGGGAAGGTTGTCGAGAACGATTCGCGGGGGCATCCGGAGAAGGACTTTGCCCGCGACGCCAACGGCCTGCCCTATACGGTGCTCGGATATGCAAACGGCCCAGGAGGAGTGGCAGGGGCGGCTCGCCCGGATCTGACTAACGTGGACACGGAAGATCCCGCGTATTGTCAGGAAGTGGCTATTCCTCTTTCCAGTGAAACGCACGGTGGGGAAGACGTTCCACTCTACGCGGGGGGGCCTCAAGCCCATTTGTTCCATGGCGTGCTGGAGCAGAACGTGATCTTTCATGTCATGGTCGAAGCGCTAGGGCTCGAACAAGCCAAGAAGCCGTGATGTTTCGATTTGGGGTTGGCCGGGCCGTGTGGGGAGTCCGTTCGCTAGCATGAAGCGGAGCTTGCTCGTGCTACGCCGCTGCGGCCGCCGGACGCCCCCGGGCACGGGTAAAGACCACGCCAGACGCTTTTTAGCACCCGGAAACGCCCGCGGATGCCCATGCCACCCTCGTCGGATTCGCCACCTCATTTGGGATGCAGACGTGGCCTGGAGAACCACCTTCCCTAACTCTGGCCTGCTGCCTGTCTCTTTGGTATGCTTCTTGCTAATGGGGATGTATCCTGCCGCCCGGGCGGCGCATGGGAGGATGCATCCCCCGCGACGTTTCGGCGGTGGCTATGGGATTTTGCCCTGGAATCGGTCGGACTGACCGGTCGTAGGCCCCGAGGGCAGAGGGAGTTCAAATGAGCATAAGCCTGATTGCCAGGTCCATCGGTGAGTCGGTCACTCTGAAGCTCAATGAGACGGCGGCCATACTCAGGGCCAAGGGCGAGCCGGTGATCCACCTCGGCGGCGGTGAGCCCAAGAGCAAGTCGCCGATTGATGCCCTGGTCAACGCTTCAGCACTGATCAACTCGGGCGAGATTCGCTACACGCCGGCCGACGGCACCCCCGCCCTCAAACAGGCCATAATCCGCTATACCGACGACTTCTATCGTCGCAAGGTCGAGCCGGAGAACGTGATGGCCTCGGGTGGTGCGAAGCAGGCAATTATGGTGTGCATGCAGGCCATACTAGATCCGCAGGATGAGGTCATCTTCCCCGCACCTTATTGGGTGAGCTATCCCGAGATGGTTCGCCTATGCGGGGCCGTTCCGGTGCCGGTGCTTCCCGAAGATGGTACCTTCTACCCTCGCATCGCGGACATCGAGCAGGTTGTGACGTCGTACACCAAGGCCGTAATCATCAACAGCCCGAACAACCCGAGCGGCGCGATGTACTCCGAGCAGTTCATCGCCGAGATCGTCGAGTTGTGCGAGAGACGCGGGCTCTACCTGATCATGGACGACATCTACCACAGGCTCATCTTCGATGGGCTAAGGCCCATCAACTGCTACGATTACGCCAAGGACAAAACCGAAAACTCCCGGCTCGTCGTGATCAACGGCGTGTCGAAGCAATATGCCATGACGGGCTTCCGCATCGGCTGGGCGGTAGCGAACAAGAAGCTCATCGAGGTGATGACGAACATCCAAAGCCACCAGACGTCGGGTCCGTCGGCGCTCCTGCAACACGCGGCAGTCGGAGCGATCAACGGCGTGCAGTCGAGTGTGGAGAGTCTGAGGCTGACACTGGAAAACAACCGCAACGTTATGATGGAGCAGCTCAACGCATTCGACGGTGTGAGAGCGACCAAGCCGGACGGGACGTTCTACTGCTTTGCGGATTTCAAAGTCTACGGGAAGGATTCGACGAAGCTCGCGCGGTTCCTCGTGGATAAGGTTCGCGTGGTGACCGTACCGGGGGTGGAGTTCGGGATGGAGGGGTATCTGCGCCTCTCCACGTGTGGATCGGTGAAGGATATCACCGAGGGCGTCGAGCGGATGAAGTGGGCCTTGGATCCCAACTCGCCGAACGAGCTGTACATCGGCGATCGCAAACTCGTTCGAGACTGGAGATGAAGCATGTTGATTCATGAGATCACGCTTCGCAATCTGCTTTCGTTCGGACCCGACGCACCGTCACTTCCTTTGCGCAACCTCAACGTCCTGATTGGACCTAACGGCTCAGGCAAATCGAATCTGCTCGAAGCACTTGGCCTGTTGCGTGCGGCGCCTATACATCTGGCGGCACCCGTACGGGATGGGGGCGGCATTCGTGACTGGCTTTGGAAGGGCACACCTGGGGCCACAGCCGTCCTTGAAGTGATCGTAGACAACCCAAAGGGCAACCAGCCGCTTCGGCACACGATCGAGTTCACGGAGGTGGCGCAGAAGTTCGAATTGGTTGATGAGCGGATCGAGAATGAGGAGCCGTATCCCGGCAAGCCCGACGATGCGTACTTCTACTACCGGTTTCAGCGAGGCCAACCAGTGTTGAACATCGTCGGCGAGCTGCAGCGCTCCCTGCAGCGTGAGGATGTCGCCTCGGACGAGTCAATCCTCTCGCAACGCAAGGATCCGGACCAATATCCTGAA
>JAUXGE010000402.1 GCA_030622435.1 Planctomycetota bacterium | reverse complement strand
CTTGGCCTCCGACTTGCCCAACAACAGACGCCACCGCCACGAACCGCTACATGCTTTCATAATCCAAACCTCCTTTAGCGGCATGACGGCGCTACGCGCAGCCGCCTGATACCGCGAGCCTCTCTTAACCCTTTGTCCGGTTCATCTCCCACCGAGACAATCGCAAGGAAGCCTCCTCGCTACCTCGCCTCCGTCCGGGCTTCGTTGGGTGATAGCCAACGCTCTTACCCCCCAAATGCCGAAATCCTCCGAACCTCCCTCCCGAAAACAGTTGGTTCCGGCACCAGTTCGCTCAGCGCAGACCACAACCATCCACACGGCGCGGCCACGCCAATGCGCGTACGAAACACCTCTACCTCAATGACCCCGGCTTCCTTCTTGAAATGAACCCTTGCAGAAACACGCACGGTCCTGTAAGATGCTGGCTAGTCGATTCGAAGGTGACATCGAATCGTAGGTGCCCCGGGCGTCCCAAAAGGACGCCCAGGGCCCCAAGCGTGTAACGGCTCACTTCAAAAGACTCTTTTCAACGCCGGGAACCTCCCCCCGTCGCAGACACCCGAATCGGGTGACAAGCACACGGCACAACCTAAAACAAGGAAACGGCATAGCAGCACTTAAACCGCGGGCACACGTCGCGCGCCATGCCGATCAGTACGGTAGGCTCCACGGGGGCAATACCTCTGCATATTCCTCCACGACGCAAACGCGCCAACCTTTCACCACTACTAATACGAGAAACCCTAAGAAGATTCCCCGCTTTGTCTGTAGCTTCTTGTACGAAGGACAAAGACCTTGCGCGCAACGCACACGAAGCCAAGACCGTTCTACCGCTAAGCGCACTTGACAGCGCCCGTCTCGCAAAAAGCAAGACACTGCCAGGCACAAAGGGCGGACACCAGCATCTGTTCATACGAATTACCGGAATCAAAACCCGCGCACCTGCGGCATGTGTCTCAGCCTCCAAGTACGGAACTGAGCGCCCCGAAGATGCAGAGAGCAGGATACAGAGCCTTCTAGCGTACCTCTCGCTCGAAGTGTCAAGGATCGGTCCGCGCGGATTCTCGCCACCAATGCGAGATTCATGAGGGTCAACCGTTACACAAAAACAGGACTTGCTGCAGACGGGCCGCGCTGCCTCAGAGTGGGAACAGCGCATCGACGCACTACTTGCGAATCGACAAATCTGGGATCGGTTTGCCCTACATACAGAACGGTGGAAACTTTCGTTACTCCGGCGCCGGCTCGATAATCACGCTCATGCTTCCGGCGCAACGGGCGATGCGCCAATCACGGCCGAACGTCAGGATCTGGTCGCGTTTGAGTTCCGCGCGCTCCAGTGTCGTCGTGTCAACGATGACGCGGCCGCTCTCATCGACCTCGCTCGCAAGCTGAAACGCTCTCTCCGGTGAGTAACCGAAGAGCTTGCGCAGCATACCGATGACGTAATCGTACGTGTGATCGTCGTCATCCAGGAGGATCACATGATACGCAGGTTGCTTCTTCCGCTGCCTCTTTTTCTCGGGTGCCGGTTTCGTCTCTCGCGTCGCCCGACCGGCAACCGCTTCCATTGTCATATTCATTGCAATGCAGTTTCTACTCGAAATGCCGGTCGATGCAACCACCCCCGGCAACTTAGCATCATGGCGACTCGAAACCCGGGCTCGCTGCCGACCCCGCCCCACATGTCCGATTCCGCTCCCACGATCCTCGCACCGACGTCCCGTGCAGCGTCAAGGCCGTCGCGTCCGATATGCGCACATCCGCGAAGCGTCCGATGTCCTCGGGTGCGCCGGGGAACACGACGATGTGATCCGTCCACGTTCGACCGACGAGTTGGTCCGACCGACGCCAACCGACCTCTTCGCCACGAGCCTGCTCAGCTTCCCGAGCCTTGACGGCGGCTTTGCTATACCCCTCGACCAGCACCTCGACAGTCGATCCGATACGCTCGCGGTTCGCGGCGGCCGAGATACGTTCCTGGGCGGCCAGAAGCTCCTGGTTTCGACGACGCTTGATTTCGTCCGGAACATCGTCGCCAGCTCGCTTCCGAGCCACCGTCCCGGGCCGCTCTGAGTATTTGAAGACGAAAATATTTTTGAACCGACAGCGCTCGATCAGTAGAAGGGATGCCTCATGATCGTCCTCGGTCTCGCCGCAGAAACCCACGATGAAATCACTGGCGATCGACAGGTCGGGAATGTAATCGCGCCCTCGCTCGATCAGATCGATGTACTCGCCTACGGTGTATTCTCTGCGCATCCGCTTCAGGATCGCGTCGCTGCCGCTTTGGACGGGGAGGTGGAGGTAGTGCGAAAGCTCCGGTACGTCACGCATGACCTCGAAGATGTCGTCGGTGAAATCACCGGGATAGTTGGTGACAAACCGGACGCGCTCGATCCCCGGCACACTGGCCACACGCGCAAGAAGCTCCGCGAAGCGGACAGGACGACCGTTCTCCTGGTTCACGTAACTGTTGACCGTCTGACCCAGTAACGTCACCTCCCTCGCACCCCGATCGGCCAGCATCCTGGTCTCGTCGATGATCTGCGAGGGTGGCCGGCTTCGTTCCGGTCCACGCGTGAACGGAACGACGCAGAACGAGCAGAACTTGTCACAGCCTCGCTGGACCCGAACGTAGGATTGCAGGACGCCGGGACCGGGCTCGGGATTGCGCGAGAAGTCCAGCGCCTCGACGGAATCGTACTCGAGCGCACGCTGCAGCGGGGTGCTTCGTCGGGATAAGGACTGGGACAAGGCCACGGCATGTGTACGACCCGCGTGTACGTCTTCGATCAGGGCGGGGAGTTTGTTCAACTCCCCCGGCCCACAGACCAGGTCGACATGCGGCATCGACGCGAAGATCCCGTCCGGATCGCGTTCGGCCATGCAACCGATCACCCCGACGATCATGCCGCTATGTAATTGCTTCGGCCTCTTGAGAGAGCCGAGCCGCGATAGGGCCTTTTGCTCGGCATGGTCGCGCACGCTGCATGTGTTGATCAGGGCGAGGTCGGCCGTCGTCATGTCGTCCGTGGGTTCGTAGCCCTGCGCGCGGAGCAGACCAAGAACAAGCTCGCTGTCGAGCACGTTCATCTGGCAACCCATGGTCTCGAGGTAGACTGTTTTCTGCGGCATCTTCGACGGCTTCTCCGCGCTGCGCCCTCCACAACACGGAGATTGTACGCTGATCGCCCGCTGCGACGCAACGGAAGGGCCTCCCTCGACGGCCCGCGGCAACCGGCCGATGAGGACTCAGGCCGAATGCCCTCGCCGTGCCCTGATCCGAAGCAGATCTACCGGGGCCATGGTCCTCGTCGATGAGCGACCGACGCTACGCTGGTGCCCCATCCATTCCGGCGCTTAGATGGGTCGAATGGTCCTCTCGTCGCGTCGCCGGGATGGGTGGGGGACGGATCGATCACACGATTGGCCACGAACCATTCCAATCCATG
>JAUXGE010000372.1 GCA_030622435.1 Planctomycetota bacterium | reverse complement strand
GTAGAGCCGGATCGGGTCGTAAGCGTGGCGGCCGAAGTCAACGGGCGAATCGAGAGAATAGCCGACAGGTTGGAGAGTGCGGTCGATCTGACCCGCGATGTGAGCCGAAACGGCGACGAGGACGCGAGCGGAATCGAATCCGGCACCGCAATTAGCCTACCGGCACTTGCCCCTTCCGGACCTGGTGCTCCCGTTGCTTCCACGGGAATCCTCCGAGAGGGTGATACGATCATTGCGGGCGCGCCGATCGTCTACCTGAACACCGACCTGCTGCTGGCTGCCTATCAGCGTGAGCAGGCGCAATTCGATTTCGATAGGCGCGAGTACCAGCGAATCCTCGGATTATACGAACATGACGCATCGGCCAGAAATGAGCTTGACGACGCCAGAGCCCGGAGGGACATCAGCAAGGCCACGTTGGACGAGGCCGCCGCCCAACTCGCCCGCGCCGTTATCGTGGCTCCGATCGACGGAATCCTGAACAGCCTGCCCATGGAGGTCGGGGAGTATGCGACTCCGGGAGATTGCGTGGCGCAGATTGTGGACATCGATCGCGTCAAGATCGTCGTCGACGTGCCGGAACGAGATGTGCACTACTTGAATGTCGGGGATGTTGCGGAAGCGCAAGTCCGAACTCCACAAACCCTGACCGTCACGGGGCTCATCACGTACGTGAGTGAGATTGCAGACGAACAGACACGGACGACGCGGGTGGAAATCACCGTTCCCAATCCCGACCGTACTTTACGCAGCGGTCAGATCCTCCGGGCCCACCTGACCAGGAGAGTCATTGACGACGTGATCATGATCCCGTTGGCTGCGGTCATTCCACTCGAACACGGCAAGGCGGTTTATGTCGTAGACGATGGCGGCAATGCGCGTCGTAAGGATGTGGAGCTGGGTCTGATGAAGGAACGCAATGTACGCATCCTCAGTGGTTTGGATGTCGGGGATCGGCTGATTGTCGTGGGGCACCGCTACGTCGGCCCGGGGCAGCCGGTAACGGTCGTCGAGGAGCGGTAACCGCCCGTGCTTGTCTCCAACGCAGCCATCAGAAATCGGACCACCGTCGGCGTGATCGTCGCCGTCATCCTCATCTTCGGGACCTACAGCTACATCGTGCTCCCGCGAGAGAGTTCACCAGACGTCCCGATCCCCTTCATAGTGATCACGACCATCTACGAAGGAGTCTCACCCGAGGACATCGAAAGCTCGGTTACCATCAAGATCGAAAAGGAGCTGTCCGGTCTAAAAGGTGTCAAGGAGATCACATCGACCAGCGCCGAGGGCGCATCGACCATCGCCATCGAATTCCTCCCGGATGTGAAGATCGACGATGCGATGCAGTACGTCCGGGACAAGCTCGACCTGGCCAAAGCCGAACTACCCGATGACGCTGAAGAGCCCACCCAGACCGAGATCAACATCGCCGATTTCCCGATTATGATGATCAACATCTCCGGGGACATTTCGCCGGTGCGCCTCAAGGTGATCGCCGACGAATTGGAGGAGGTGATCGAGGCCGTTCCCGGTGTCCTGAACTGCGATGTCCTTGGCGCGCTTGAACGCGAGATCCGGCTGGAGATTGACCAGGACCGATTGGCCGCCTACCAGCTTACCATTCCGGAACTGATCAATCTGGTTCCTTCGGAGAACGTCAACATCTCGGCCGGTGGTTTGGAGACGCAGGGCACGAAGTTCAACGTGCGAATCCCCGCCGAGTTCGTTGAGCCCGCAGAGGTCGACAAGCTGCAGTTCGCCGTGCGCGACGGTCGACCCATCCGTCTGACCGATGTGGGACAAGTGGTCGACACATTCAAGGACCGTGTCGGCTTCTCGCGTCTGGACGGTGCGGAAAGCATCACTGTGACAGTCCAGAAGAGCATCGGAGAGAACATCATCTTCATCTCCGAAGCCGTGAAGATGGTTCTCGAACAATTCCGACAGCGTGTGCCCATGGGTGTGCGCTTCGATATCACCCTTGATCAATCCAAAGATATCCGCTCGATGATCAGCGACCTGGAGAACAACATGCTCTCCGGTATGATCCTCGTCGTCGTGATTCTGGTGCTCGTGTTGGGGTGGCGCGTGAGCCTCATCGTCGGCTTTGCGATCCCCACCAGCATGCTGCTGAGTGTCACCATCCTGTACTGGCTGGGCTACACCCTGAACATGGTCGTGCTATTCAGTCTGATCATGGCCCTCGGCATGCTCGTGGACAATGCCATCGTCATCGTCGAGAACATCTATCGACACTACGAGTTGACCCACCGTCGCCTCGATGCGGCGATGCAGGGTACCGGCGAAGTCGCCTGGCCTGTGATCACTTCGACTGCGACCACCGTCGCCGCCTTCACGCCGCTGGTGTTCTGGCCCGGCGTCATGGGCGGGTTCATGAAGTACCTTCCCATCACTCTGATCATCACGCTGCTCAGCTCCTTGTTTGTCGCCATGGTAGTCAGCCCGACGATCGCCTCGGTGTTCGTGCACGGCCGGCGAAAGAAGGGGAGTATGCAAGGCTGGTTCGTGACCGGTTATCAACGGCTCCTCGAGGCTGCGCTCTGCCATCGGTTCACGACCCTTTCACTGGTCCTGCTCATGCTCGCCGGTCTGGCGATGCTCTATGGCAAGATGGGGCACGGGATCGAGTTGTTCCCCGAGTTCGATCCCCGGCGCGCCGTGATCAACATCCGTTCCCCGCAGGGCACCAACATCGCCGAGTCCGACAGACTTGCCGGGCTTATCGAAGAACGCCTCAAGCCATACGCTGAGGATCTCGAACACGTCATCACCAACGTCGGCTCCGGTGGTGGAGGTGGGTTCGGCGGCTCGAGTGGTGATAATGTCTGCAACATCACCTTGACGTTTCACGACTACGAGGTTCGTCGCCGACCATCGGCCCAGGTGGTTGCGGACATACGTCGAGATCTCTCCGATATCGCCGGAGCAGAGATCAAGGTGGACAAGGAGGAGGAGGGACCGCGGACCGGCGCCCCGGTAACCATCCGCCTGATAGGCGAGGATTTCAGCAAACTCGAAGCGATTAGCGAGGAGGCAAAACACCGAATTATCGACGTACCGGGCTTGGTCAACCTCCGAAGCAACCATGAAGCTGCGCGACCGGAACTCGCGTTTCACGTCGATCGACAACGGGCCATGATGCTGGGCGTCAACACGAAGGTCGTGGGGGACTTCATCAAGACGGCGGTCTTCGGTTGGGAGGTCGGAAAGTACCGGCAGTTCAACGACGAGTATGATATCACCGTCCGCCTCCCCCTCGCCCAGCGCATGAGCGTCGATGACCTGTTCCGTCTCCGCGTGCCGAACGCCGTGGGCAAGGCCGTACCGCTCAGTTCCATCGGTGATTTCACCTACACGGGCGGGTACGGCACGATCCACCGCGTCGACCAGAAACGTGTGATTACACTCAGCGCCGACGCGGAAGGCCGGCTCGCCACCGACGTCCTCCGAGACGTCCAAAGCCGCTTGCAAACCCTCGAGTTCCCTCTGGGCTACCAGATCCGTTACGCCGGGGAGAAAGAGGAGCAGGACAAGGCCCAGTCTTTTCTCGGCAAGGCATTCGTTGTCGCGCTCTTCCTGATCGTGTTGATCCTCGTTGCCCAGTTCAATGCCCTGACCGTGCCGTTCATCATCATGAGCACGGTCATCCTCTCACTGATCGGCGTGCTCGCCGGACTGTTGATATGCCGCATGCCCTTCGGCATCATAATGACCGGCGTCGGGGTCATCAGTCTGGCCGGCGTCGTCGTGAACAATGCAATCGTCCTGTTGGACTATACGCGTCTACTCCAGCGCCGCGGGATGGCACTTATCCCTGCGGCGATCGAGGCCGGCACGACCCGCCTGCGCCCCGTCCTCCTGACCGCGATCACCACCATCCTAGGCTTGATTCCCATGGCCATCGGTGTCAGCTACGACTTCCACAAGATGGCATGGGCTTTCCGGAGCGAGTCGGCCCAGTGGTGGAGCAGCATGGCCATCGCAGTGATCTTCGGGTTGGCGTTTGCCACCCTGTTGACCCTGGTCGTCCTACCCACCCTCTACGTGACGCTCACCCGCCTGACCGGCGGAAAGCCTTGACCATCCCAATGCCGAACGAGTGTGCCACTGCTGTAGCAGCAGTGAAGCTGGGGTGGCCCATCCCCGACTTGTCGGGGGTGGGGGAGTCGAATCCCGGTTTCTGATCGCGCACGTGTGCCAGTGTCCGCGCGTGTGCCACTGCTGTGTCAGCAGTGCGGGACGTGGCAACCGCTCCCTCACGGTCGCGGCTCGGAATATCGTCCTGTGGCACTACTGTGTCAGCAGTGCGATTGCCGTAAACGCGGCGCGATCGGAACTGCGAGTGTTAACGAGCGGTCAATGCACAGCCG
>JAUXGE010000011.1 GCA_030622435.1 Planctomycetota bacterium | reverse complement strand
TATTACTATAGAAGGCGCTGCCGCGCGCACTGCGGCCCCACCATAGCAAAGGAGCTTCAACCATGAGCAGATTCGTCCCTAGTCGTGAGCGCCGGTGCAAACCCCAACGCCCCCTCCCGACCACGACGCCCGAACCATAATGAAAATGAATATACCAAACGAACCCATGTGAAAGTGTGACTGTAAGCGGGGGTGCCCCTGCGGGGCTTGTACCTCTACGGTGCCACGGCCTTAACGCAGTCGATGACCGTGCCATCTACCCATTTGATTGCGGCCACGACCTTATCCCCCAATCTGGGCGGTGCGGGGGGGCCACCGGACAACGCTTCCACCTCGGTCTTTATTTCCTGGATCGGTCGGACGGGCAGTCCCGAGCCCTTGACGGCCTCCAGCAGGTCCCTGCGGCGCGGGTTGATTGCCCGGGTGCCCCATTCATTCCGGCGCCCAAAGGAATCGTAAAGTCGTGTCGTCCCATCGCCGGAATGGGTGGGGGACCGATCCATCACACTATAGGCCACGACCCATCCCAGTCCATAACCATAACTGAGTCATCGTCGTATTCATAGTACCGATAGCTGCTCCAAATCCACTGGTCAGCCCGTTTGACGAGCCTTCGCGTGACTGGGTTCTTGCATATAGTCCAGCTTGGCGCGCGTGGGGTTCATCCCATCTACGAAAACCTGCTTGACAGGATCGTGTCGGAAGAAGTGCAACCGGCGATAGTAGGAGATCGTCAAGAAATGAACGTGACCGTACTGATCGTATCGACGTAGCTTACTCGGCATGCCTCAAGTCAATCGGATACCGTGTCAGTCACCCACCCTTCCGCCTCGAACGTGAGATGTTGTTCCACACGAACCTAGGGCGGAAGGATGGGGCACCCGCGCCCGTCGCCCCACACGATGAAGCAATAGAAGTCGACGTCTCCGGGTGACGGTCATCGAACCGCTCACTTTCAGCGCGGTCGAAAGCCTGCGACTCACACTGGGGTGGACGCTATGAAAAGAGGCGCCGCTATGGTGCCACAGCCCGGACGCAGTCGATGACCGTACCGTCGACCCATCTGATCGCGGCCACAACCTTGTCTCCCAGTCTGGGTGGTGCGGGGGGGCCGCCGGACAGTGCTTCGACCTCGTCCTTGATGTCCTGGATCGGGCGGATGGGCAGGCCTGTGCCCTTGACGGCCTCCAGCAGGTCCGTGCGGCGCGGGTTGATTGCGATGCCCCTCTCGGTGATGACCACGTCGATCAGCTCGCCGGGGCCGCACAGGGTCGTGACGTGATCGACGATGACCGGGATGCGGTCGCGGACAGACGGGATCGGTAGAATGACGCACTTGCCCGCCAGGCAGTTCTGCCAGCCGCCTATGCCGTGCAGCAGCCGGCCGTCGGAGTGTGTCACCACGTTGGCATTGAAATCGACATCGACTTCGGTGGCGCCGAGGACGGTCGCATCGAGCATCGAGGCGAAGTGCCCTTTGCCGTGGAAGTTGTAGCTGGTAAACGGGCTCGTGTCCTTGTGGTGCGGGTTCTCGCGCATCGAGCGGACACCGTCGAGGTCGAACGTCTGACCGTCGAGTATGTAATCCGTGAGCCCCTCCTCGAGCATCTCGACGAGGTACTTCGTGCTGCCGCCGCGCACGAACCGCGCCTTGACGCCGGCCTCTTTCATCATGTCCTTGAGGAAGATCGCAAACGCCAGGGCCGTTCCACCGGCACCGGCCTGGAACGAGAAGCCGTCTTTCAGAATGCCGACGTCGCGGATGAACCGGGCTGTCATCTCGGCGATAAGCAATCGGTCGGGGCTTTTCGTGAGCCGGGTCGTGCCGGAAATGATCTTCTCCGGATCACCGATCGAATCCATCACGACGACCTGATCCACGTTGTTCCCCTGAATCTGCCACGGGATGCATGGGAACGGAATGAGGTTGTCGGTTACGACGATCACGTGATCGGCATAGATCGAGTCGGCCAGGGCAAAGCCCAGCAATCCGCACGCGGATGGACCGGTGACGGCGTTGGCATTGCCGAAGGGGTCGGCCGTCGGGGCGGCGATCACGGCGATGTCGATGTGGACCTCTCCGTCCTGGATGGCCTGCCAGCGGCCACCATGCGACCGCAACACACCCATCCCGCGCATCCTGCCCGTCGAGCAGTAATCACCCAGCGGACCGTTCATGCTTCCTTCAATGTGATGGAGAACACCGCTCTCGAGATGGTCGATGATCGGAGCATGGCAGGGAAACGCGGCGCTGGGGAACCATCGCAGGTCCTTCACACCAAGCGAGGCAGCCGCCTCGAACACGGGATTCGAAACCTTGTCGCCGTTGCGGAAATGATGATGCGAAGAGATCGTCATCCCGTCTCGCAGGCCGGCGTTCTTCAGCGCCGTCTTGATATCAGCTACAACCTTGTTCCCGTCCACTGGATAATCCGCGCACGTCCGTATCGGCGGTGCGGCCTTGCTCCCATCCGGTCGGTACTTTCCCACACCCATAAACGGCGTGGCGGGTATCCCGTTGATCTCCGTCGGGACCAGACGCCCAACGGCGTTTTCTGTAAGGTTGCTCACCGTTACCTCGTTTCTATCAGGTATTGTGTTGCGATTCCCTCATGGCGCGTGGGGGATGCCATCCGCGCCTCGCATTGTAGGGTGCGGCCCTGCCGCACCATCCGGTTCTAGTGATGCGTCGTGGACGCACCGTCGTTTACTCTCCCACTCGATTGGCCAGGTCTTCGAAGCAAGGAACTTTGGGGCTCCGATCTCCACAACAACATAGCCACTGCCGATCGTACACACCTTCCTTTATCCACTTTGAGAAACTCGAGTGTGGCCAGGTGTGAGGGCACGAAGCGTAACCATGTTTCACCGGGTTGTAGTGAATGTAGTCCATGTGTCGTGCATAATCGTCTTCGTCTCGGATCATGTGCTCCCAGAAACGCCGCTGCCATACACCACGTTCTTCCCGTCGAAGACGCGATGCGCTCCGCCACGATTCCGTACCACCCAACTCTAAAAACCGCCGCGTGAAAGCTCCCTTGATACCGCTCCAACGCATCGAGAACCGCATGTCGCCTTCAGGTAACGTCCAGATCGTATGGACATGATCTGGGAGAACCACGATTGCATCGATCTCAAACGCATGGTGCTCACATTCGCGCCGGAAAGCCTCTCTCAATACGCCAATGACATCGGGCTCCTTGAGAATCGGGCGGCGTCCCAACGTCACAACGGTGAAGAAGTACTTGGCCCCAGGCTCAAATGCTCGAAGGTACCTCGGCATCGTCAAGCCTCATGACCGTATATCCCGATGGTGCGTCGTGGAGGCACCCTACATTTTGCCAATGGTGCGTCGTGGACGCACCCTACCCGTCTCGCCCGAGCTTCGGATATCGTACAGGTACTTCTCAGGGTCATGCGGCATAGACGAGTCTCCGAGTCTGGTTGAGCCGGCGGATGAAGTACGGGTTTCGCGGTCCGCCTTCCTCGACAAGATCAACGGGACGGGCGAAGAGCTCCGAGAGCGCACGTTGTAGTCCGAAGAAGCTCTCGAATCGGCTGCCTCTGACGGCATCGCCAAAATCCACAAGGAAATCCAGGTCGCTTCGCCGCGTGTCGAATTCATCCGTAGTCACTGAGCCGAACGCTTCGAGGCGGAGAACATGAAAGCGACGACAGACTTCGGCCAACTCCTCCTCGTGCTCGGTGATGATTGAGTGCATTGCACCGATCCTCCGCAAGCGTCAATAACGCAGCATTTCACGCCGTATGTTACTGCAAGCCCCGCGTTTTGTCAGCCAACCCCACAACTCGCTGCGCTCGCTTTACTACCGGTGGGTCGATCATCTTGCTGCCGAGCGATACGACCCCCAACCCTCTACGTTGTGCATCCTCGAACGCCTCAACGATCCGCCGGGCTTTCTCCAACTCGTCCTTCGCCGGTGCGAAAGCCTCGTGAATCACGGAAATCTGCCGGGGGTGAATGCACCCCTTCCCATCGAACCCGAGCCCCTTGGCCTCCAGGATGCTTTGCCGCAACGCTTCCATATCCGCTACGTCGGAGAAGACCGAGTCGATGGGCTGGACGCCGGCCGCTCGTGCGGCGTTTACCACCTGAGACCGGGCCCAGAAGCTCTCGCGACCCTCCGTCGTTCGTTCCGCGCCGATGTCGGCCGTGTAGTCTTCGAGGCCGATCGTCAACGCCACGACTTTGTCACTCGCAGAGGCAATCTCATACGCCCGAATCGCCCCTAGCGCGCTTTCGACGATCGGCATCAGATACACGGGCCGGTCGATTCCCTTGGCCGAGAGAAGCTCACGGATCCGCTCATCGACCTGCACGACCTGCTCGGGCTTCTCGACCTTCGGGATCAACACAACGTGAACATTGTGCACCGCCACGAAGTCGAGGTCCTCCAAACCGAGTTGCCCCTGATTGATCCGGACCATGCGCTCTGCGCCTTGAAAATCGATGGTTCGCAGCGCGTTCCGCACCAGCGTCCTCGCGGCGTCCTTCTCCGGCGGGGCGACGCTGTCCTCCAGGTCGAGGATTACGCCGTCGGCGCCGTGCAGACCGGCGTTGAGCATGAACTTGGGCCCGTTGCCGGGCAGGTAGAGGCGTGAGCGACGGAAACGATCGCGTTGCGTTGCGTACTCGGTACCGGCCGCGAATTCGGGAACGCATCCCTCGCCGACGTCGAACCCCAGACGCCGGACAGCCGCTTCCACCCGGGCCACGATCACGAACGGCAGTGCCCCGGCGTCCTCCACTTCGATAGCCCCGTGCCTTACTCCGAGCTTCTCGAGCACATCGCGAATCATCGTGCGCGTCGACTCGCCGTACATGGACTCGACCTTGGTCTTGAGCTTCAGATCCAGCCCACCCGAGTCGGTCGGGGTGACCTTCACCCAGCAGTCGGATCGAACATCACTGCCACGCTGACCGGCCTCGGAGGAACGTACACCGGTGTTCTGTTTCTCAGTCGTCGTCACCTTTAATTCCCCATACCGCAAAGCGGCGCCTCAACGCCTATCATCGTTTACGTCAGCACAAGTTCCATGAACCGGGCACCTCTCCCGCCTCCAACGCCAGCAGCAACCGACCCGCAGGGGGTGCATAGTCGCCCGGAAGACCCGCGAGTTCCTCGTCGAAGTTCTGGAAGCACAGGTCAAAGCCGAGCCAATCTGCGTACTCGACGAAGATCCGGCGTACCTCCGGGAGCCACTGCGTTGTGTGGGCGTCCACGATGTCCACGACCACACCACCCTTTCAACCTCATCCAGCGCTCTGTCACGACTCAGTTGACGGGAGCCATGCCCAAGTCCGACTGAGTCGGGCGCGGGCATGCCAAGGTGGCGAAAGCAAGGCGTACGCACACCTCGTCACCGTATCCATCACATCACGCGTGTCACAGCACTAGTGTGTCTCTGTCGCGGCCTGCCGGTGCCGGATGACTCCATCCCGTGTGGCGCCAAGCTCGTGCGGGAGCAGTCTCGGATCCTGCCCAGCGGCTGTAGCACCGCCCCTTGTGGGCGGCGAACACACCGAATTCGCGTCACCCACAAGGGATGACGCTGCACCAAAACCGAGAATGCTCTATCCGGTTCGATCCGCAACTGTCAGAGCCATCAGTGTGCCCACGTCGTCGAGCTTATCCAGACCATACACGGCGTCTCGCAGCTCGCCCTGCCGCTTTTCACTCATGACGGCGCCGGCCAATGCGTCGAACTTGACCTGCAGCTCCTCGTCGGTCATCGGGTCGCGCGGGTCGCCCTTGGGCACGTCCACCTGCTGCGATACCTTCTTACCATCCGTCGTCGTGATAGTCACGCGGGAACACTGCTTGGCCGGGAAGGCCTTCTCGAACTCGTCATTCGCCACGACCTTGACCTTGGCCATTTGCGCACGCAACCGCTTGTCCCAAAGCTTATCCTCCGTGAATTCGAGCGGCGTTACACGTCCCTCGGCCACGGCGGCTGCGATGCAATACGGCAGGCTGTGGTCGGCCGACGCCTTGCTCTGCGGGTCGTACTTGGCCGGATCGGACAGGATGTCCGCAGCCCGGGCAATGCTCTCGATGAGCACCTCCTGAACGTTCTCGGCCGTGAACCGGTGCTCTTTGAGCAGGTGCAGCGTGGCCGAGACCGGCGAATGCATCAACGCCTCGATCGGATAGGACTTCATACCGCAATCCGTGATCATGAACCGCTCGCCGAGTTTGTCGGTCAGCCAAGTGTAATCCCAGCCTTCGCCAAGACAGTGTTCCATGCCCTCCTTACCCTCGATCACACCTTCCGGACCGGTGTACCCACGCTGTGCGAGTAGCGCCGCCTCGACACCCGCACGCGTTGCCATCGGGCTGACCGTGTTCTTCATCATGGTCAGTTTCCCTGCCACCGCGCAGCCGAGCGTGAAACACCGGCAGCTTGCGATCCCGATGGCGTGCTGCATCTTCTCCCAGTCGAGACCGATCATACGGCCCGCCACGATGGGCGAGACGTAGGCCATCAACGTCGCATGATGCCATCCTCGTTCACGAATGCCAGGCACGGCGATATGACAGAGTCGCATTCCTATTTCATACGCCATGACGATCGCAACAATCAGGTCTCTCCCGGCCAGATGCTCGCGCTGGGCCAATGTGATCGGAGCCGAAAGCAGATCGCTAGGATGCGACGGGTCCTGCTTCCAGTAAATGTCGTTGTAGTCCATCGCCCGGATCATAAGCGCGTTGAGCATGGCCGCGGTGAGTGGGTTGACTCGGTCGCCCGATCCGATGACGGTGCAAGGACCGGCACCGCCCATCTCGCGCTCGTGCTCGAGGAAGATCCGAACGTCGTGTGTCTGATAGCCGCCCAGGGCACAGCCCAGTGAGTCATATAGAAACCGCTTGGCAGCCTCGACCACCTCGACGGTCAGATCCTCGTACTCGAGTCCACATGCCCATCGAGACAACGTCTCGGTCATAGTTCCCATCAGCTTCTTGTCTCCGTCAAACCTCGTATGCGACCAATTGAGAGTCGGGGATGCCACGCGCCGCTACATCTTGTGCGCGGGTGCCATGGTCAAGACCCGGCGAAGCCGGGCGCGGCCACGCTCGTCCCCATGTCCGTTGCACGGGAGAACATGCCCGCGCTTCTCTTGAGCAAGGCACCCTGGAGGGTGGCCAATGGCTTCAGCCTTGGGGGACTCGAATCCCACCCTGTAAATCCGCTACACTCCTTGATACGTACCGAGCATGGCCACGCAAGCGTGGGCCATGCCACCCTTATTGAATCAGCGCTCCCTTCTCCATCATGACCAGAGGGTTGAACGTCGCGAAATCCGCCTGATGGATCAGGACGGTCTCGACGACCTGAGGCCTTCCGTCTCCCTCTTTGGCATGACAGGCAATGCAGTTCAGCACCTCATCCGGCAGGTCGACCTCATGCGCAAGGGCCGTTCCGGAGATCGGATGCCGCGCGCACATGCCGCTGCGGCTCTTTCGATAACCGCCTTTGCCGTCGGGCTCGAACTCCAGCAGCTTGCCCACGTCATGCAACAGGCCGCCGGCCAGCAAACGATCCTGGTCGATCTTGTATGGCATCTGCCGGTATGCCGCTTCCTGCACCTTCGCAAGTTCGTAGGCGCCCTCAGTCACTGCGATCGTGTGCTCGATGAAGTTCACACCGTGCGTGTCGGTCAACAGCGTGAAGGGCAACGCCTCTAATTCCTCGACGCTCTCCCATCCGCCGCGCTCACAGCCCAACACCCACGCCCGTATAGTCTTTTTCCTCAGACCTTCGTCCTGGATCCTCTCGAGGATCGATGCAAAAACCTGCCCGATGTCTTTCTCGGTAATCATGTCGTCTGCTCCATCTCCGCCAATTGATCGCGAATGACAGCCTCGAAACCACCCTTCACGACCAACTCCTGTGCTACCTCGCCAAGCGGGGAGAACGTGTAGGTCTTGCCGTCGCATTCGATACGCCCACACGTGAAGTCGACCCGCACGCGCCGGCCCGTCCTTATGGTCAACGTCTTGTCACCTGCGCATCCGGCCTTCAAGTCCTCCACCAACGCGGGGCATTCGATGACTATGTATCCGTTGTTGAAAGCGTTTCGCTTGTAGGTCTGGGAGAACGAGCCGGCGATGATCATCGGCAGGCCTCGGTACTTCAACGCCGTCGCCGCCTGCTCGCGAGACGACCCGGTCCCGAAGTTGTATCCGCCGACGAGGATGTCCCCATCGCGAACGGTTTCCCGGAAGGCCGGATCGTAGTTGAGCATGGCCTTGGTTCCCATCTGAACCGGCGTCAGGTCGTCCCGGTACGTGTACTCCTTCCCGTAGATCCCGTCCGTGTTGAGGTTGTCCTTGGGCACGTACAGCAACTCGCCTTCGATCGTCCTCGGGAAGCCCTCCAGGATCGTTACCTCCTTCGACGCCTCATCCGCCGGAGCCTGCGCACGGACGATCGCGCCGCGCTTCACATCGGCCCGATAGTCCTCGTCGTCCTCCAGGTCGCAGCCCAGTGGTGCCACGATCTTCCCCGCCACGGCGGAGGCCGCGACGACGACCGGACTGGCGAGGTACACCTGCGCGCTGCGCGATCCCATGCGGCCCTGGAAGTTGCGATTCGTCGCGGAGATGCCGACCTCACCATCCTCGAGGGTCCCCTCGCCCAAGCCGATGCACGGCCCGCAACCCGGCGGCAACGCGACGGCACCTGCCTTTAGAAGCATGTCCCAGCACCCGAGCCGCTTCGCCTCGGTTTCGATTTCACTCGACGCGGCCGCAATGTAGAGTGTGACACCTTCCGCAACCCGCCGACCTTCCACCACTTGTGCGGCTTCACAGATATCCTCGAGACGCCCGTTGACGCAGCTCAGCAGATAAGCCTTGTTAATCTTGACGTTCCGCGCCTCCATCTCCTGCAGCGGTACGATCGTCTTGACCTCGTTCGGACCGGCCACAAACGGGGTGACGGCCGAGAGGTCGAACTCGAGCTCCTTGGCGTACACGGCGTCGGCATCGGCTTTGGGCAACTCAGCTTCGATCCGGTCGACCAGAGCCGGTGTCAGACGCGGCTGCTCATCGCCGCGGTTCTTCATGACGTTGGCCCGGGCGAGCAAGTAAGTGCGCGTGACAATGTCGTATGGAAAGATGCCGCACAGCGCGCCCCACTCCGTGGTCATGTTGCTGATCGCCATCCGCTCGTCGATGCGCAGGCTGGTCACACCCGGACCGGTGAACTCGAGGCAGCAGTTGAGCACCTCGTCCTGGTTGAATGTGCCGATCAGCGCGATGATCACGTCCTTGCCACTGACTCCGGGCTGGAGTGATCCGCGCAGTTTGACGCGAACGACCGGCGGCACCTGCCACCACGTGCGACCGGTCGCCCAGATGGCGGCCGCGTCCGTGCGGACGACCGGGGTACCCAACGCCCCTAACGCGCCATAGATGTTGGAGTGTGAGTCCGAACCGACCACCAGCGTGCCGGGCAGTACGAACCCCTCCTCGAGCATGATCTGATGACCGATGCCCCGACCCGCCGGAAAGAACTCGACACCCTGGCTTTCGGCAAACACCTGGATCCTTGAGTACTTGGCCAGGTTGTCCTTGCCGCGGTTCTGGATGTCATGGTCCAACGCGAAGACCGGCTGCTCAGGGTGAGCGATTCGTACCGCGCCCATGCTCTCGAACTTCGGGATCACCGCCCCGGTGTTGTCATGCGTCATGACGTGCGCGGGCTGCACGAACAGAAAATCGCCGGATAGGACCGCCTTCCCCTCCGGCAATTCCACCGCAAACCGCTGTGCAATCTTCTCTACTAGCGTCTGTGGCATATCGATCTCTCAATCCCACTCACCGGACACCGGGGATCCCGGTCCGGCGCCCCCAGAGTTGCTGTGAGCGTTTGTTGCCCGTAGCGGCCGGCGTCCCCGCCGGCCGGACGTCCAATGTAGCGGCCGACCCCCGTGTCGGCCGTCCGTTCTTCAGAGTTGGATACACACCTTCGTCCAAGCCCAATCCTCCCAGGAATCAACCAGTCCTCTGCGAACCGGGTTTTCGACGATGTAGCGCAACACCTGCTCGGCCGTCTCCGCAGCCCGGCAAACGTGGTCATAGGCAGACCGTTGCCATAGTGGCGGCGTTCCACCAAGCTTCATAAAGCGATTCGTCGTGTAGCTCTTAAACGACCGCAGCCAATTGGCCAGAGGCACCTTCGACTCTCTTGGTGATAACAGAACATGAAGATGGTCCGGCATCAGACAACATCCATGTAGCCGGTACTGGAGGCGTCGACAGTAGACTTCAACGTTCTCAATGACCATGGCGGCGACTGGCTCCGCCCGAAACGGCTGTCCCCCCAACGCCCGAATCACAATGTGCACATCGATGGAACCCGCGTAGTCGCAATCGGCAAGCCGAACCGCCCGGCTCGTGCCGTACGTGAGCAACTCATGTTTCTTTGGATTCCCTTTTTCGAGTCCCATGTCCTGCGTCCGTAACTGTCGTGCAGTCCCGCGTTTGCGCGGTCACACGTTGAGCCTCTACGCACTGTCGCCCCACAACTCCTGACGATCAGCTCGCCCACTGCCGCAATATGGGTCGTTTACGACACGGCCGACACGGGGGTCGGCCGCTACATTTGTAGGTTCCCGGCCGACACGGGGGTCGCCCGCTATATCGCACACCGCGCCGCCCACTACAACTTCTCGATAATCGCATCCGTCATCTGCGTCGTGCTCGCCGCGCCCCGGCCGATCGACTCCGGACTGCCCGAGATCCGCATCATGTCATACGTCCGTACCGCCCCCTCGGCGATCACCGCACTGATCGCATCGCGGATACGCTTCGCCTTCTCGTCCTCGCCGATGTGGTCGAGCATCATGCAGGCCGAGAGAACCATCGCTATCGGATTGACAATCGACGGCGAGAGCTTCTCGTACTTCGGGGCCGACCCGTGCGTCGGCTCGAACACGGCCACGTCACGCCCGATGTTGGCGCTACACGCGAATCCCAGACCGCCCACCAACCCGGCGAAACCGTCCGAGACGATATCACCGAACATGTTGCCGCTGACGAGCACGCCGTAAGTCTCGGGGTTCTTCGTCAGCCACATCATCTGAGCATCGATGTTCGTCTCCCAGAGTTCGATCCCCGGATAGTCCTTGGCGACGGCCTGCGCTTCGCCCCGCATCATGCCCGATGTCTCGCGGATGACGTTGGGTTTCTCACAAACCGTCACGGAGCGGTATCCGAACCGCCTGGCATAGGCGAAGGCCTCCTGGACGATCCGCCGGCAAGCCCCGCGTGAGAAAATCCGCGTCGAGATCGCCAGATCCTCCCCCAGTACGCTCTTGAAACGAGCCATCTTCGGGTGTGTCTCGAGCGCGCTCCGCACCGGCTCCGGCGGGTCCGTCCATTCGACGGCGGCGTACAGACCCTCCGTGTTCTGCCGGAAGATCACCGCGTTGACCGCCGGCTCCTCGAAACCGTCACCCTTGCGACGGATGAAGTTCAGCGGGTTGCCCGAAAAAGACCGGCACGGGCGAATGCAGATGTCCAGGTCAAAGTGCTGACGAAGCCCGACGATCGGGCTCGTGTAAACATAACCCTTGTCTCGGAGCTTGGGCGAGAGCTCGGCCGCCGCTTGATCCTTCGGCTTCGACGTAATCGCCCCGAACAAACCGAGCTTGTGCTTCGCGAGCAACTCGACCGTTCGCTCCGGTAGGGCGTTTCCTTCGCTGATCCAGAAATCCCACCCGATGTCCGCATGAATGTAATCCGCCTCGAAACCGACCGCATCCAGCACACGCTGGGCCTCGGGCAGAACGACTTTCCCGATGCCGTCACCCGGCATCGATACGATAGTACGCTTGTTCACCAACCAACCTCCGCTAGAAGCCAAACACCTCGCACCCGTCGGCCGATTCCTACCACGCCCCATACAAACGCCTGAAAAGCTCAAAGGTTCGATCGCACGGGGGCACCCGGAGCCATCAGCGCGCCACGCCTGAGCCCACGCCCCGACGAAGCACACCCCGGGCGGCCGACCACGGATAGGCAAGCAACGCGCGTGCCACGTCACGTAGCGGATACCCCGACGGGACGGGTGCCTGCGAAAAGGAAGGTGTTTCAACCGAACCGTGGAAATCCTCAGGGCCACGGGCGTTGTTGTGAGCATCAGGCTCGACCCTGGCGCTGACGTCAGGGCGGGTCAAAACCCGCGACCCGGAGGACGACATCGACGATCTTGGCGGCACGCGGCGCGATGCTCGACCTGCGGGCTGGGCAACTCGATCAGCCGCAGCTTCCAGAAAATTTCATCCGTGTCATGTACTCCGCGGACAGACGCCGTGGATTCAACTCGGGGAGCCGGGTCAGCCTTCGGTGCTCGTACCGCATTCGGAGCACGCACCGGAAACGTTGCCTGTAAGGTCATAGCCGCAGGCGAGGCACGTCGGGAGACCACGTTCCATGAGCTGTTGTCGCACGTTGAGCGTGATGCGACGCCGCACGAGCCAGAGCGTCAGGACACCGGCCACCATCGCCCCGATGCCGGGTGCCAGGAGCCTGAGCCACACGGCGTAAGCGCCAATGAAAGGAGCACACTGCCACGTAACGAACCGAAAGACGGCCTGGCCGAGGATCTGTGCTACGATTGCGATAAGCCAATAAGCCACGCTCTTGAGAACCGGGTTATAGGCCGTTCGCCAAAGCTCACGCCGATCCGCCTTGGCATCCACCCGCTTCAGGTCGGGGAACCAGGTCAGAGACCAGCGGTCATTCATCAGAGTCTTCGCTTCCAGAGCCAAGGCAACACGTAGTCCACTGAGAAGTGGCTCCACGGGGCAACGCCGTCCCCCAGCCCTCGAGACCGCCGGTGTGGAGCCAGCTCCGGCCCCTCGCGGCACGGGGTATCGATGCTCCAGGCCGTTACCGGTCGATCCGATAAGTCCTTGGTTGCCTTATAGGCCCTGATCCACCAAGTGTCCGAATTGGGTCGAGAAACTGGAAGAAAAACGATACCGGGGAACCTACATCGACGATGCCTTACGCTTCAACAACTGCCAATAGAGAATATCGGACCGCGTTCCACAAGGCTGTGCGTTTCCTTCGCCTCGGCCATTTGCTCATAATCCTGGCAGCCGTCGTGTGCTGGCTCGGCCTTCTGGGGCACCGAAGCCAACAGGCTGAATTCTTCGGGCGTTTCAGTGCGGATTGGCTCTTCCTCTTGGGAATTGCGGGCGCGCTGCTGGCTGGTCTGACCCTCTCATACCGCCTGTCGGTGCACCATTGGGTGGTATCCAGGCGACGTCAACTCATCTTGGCAGGCGTAACGACTTTTGCGTCCATCCTCATGCTCGAGCTGGGCACCCGCGTGTGGATGTCCCTGACCGTCTCACCATACTACTGGCAATGGGGGATGCCGGAAGCTGCCCAACTTGTGCGTTTCGGCAACGTCAACGCCCACAGCCTGGAGTGTGACGGGTACTTCAAGTTCCCCCCCAATCGTGTCCTGCACCAGGGCGCCTACTCCCACAACATTCCGACTCGAATCAACAATCTCGGTTTCCGAGGTGAGGACATTTCCCCGCACAAGCCCACAGGAACATTCCGAGTGCTCTGTCTCGGGGGATCTTCGACCTTCGGATACCATGCAACGGACGAGGGAACCTACCCCGCGTGCCTGGAACGCCGCCTCAATGCGGAGTCAATACCGGGCGGTCCCCGGTTTGAGGTCATCAACCTGGGTGTCCCGCATCTGGATTCAACGGCGATGGTGCGCTTGTTCGAGAAGGAGGCCGTTCCGTTAGAGCCGGACGCCGTCGTGGTTTACTCGGCAACCAATGATGCGGTCTTCGGGCCGGATCGCCGGACGACTGCGTTTGGCCAGGTACTCGGCTCGGTCAACGCATTCATGAGGCCTAAGGCCCTCGCGTGGCACCTGATCGTCACGGGATATGCGAAATCTCGTCTGTTCTCGGAAGAGGAAATTGACCGGCGCGCCGCCCAGAAGGCCGAGACCTTCATAGATAACATGGCGCGTATGTCTCACTGGTGCAGTAATCATGAGGTGTTGTTCGTACCGGTGACGCAACAGCATACTTCGTTGTATGGTACCGGCCGGGCAGGGGAACTCGGCAGCACTACTTATGAACAGGAATGCACCCAGGTCCGCCGGGCAATTGAGCAAGATAGTGGAACACTCAACGGCAACGAGGCCTTTCTGCTTGTTCATCAACAGCTCACCGAGCGGCTGCGCCACTTCTCAGCGCAGCAAGGGCTGCCTCTAGTGGATGGGATCGACGTCCTGGATCAGCACCGGTCCTTCATGCTTTCATGGGTTCATCTGGACGAGCGTGCCAACATGATCCTCGCCACAGCCATCGCGGAAAGGATCCGAGAGGAGATTCCCAGTCGTGTCGCCAGCCGCTGAAACGGTGCGGCGTTGATCATGCTGATGCCCGTCGATCGCGCTTTCAATCTCCCGGATTTTCATATCCAGGAGACTATCGCCTACGCACTCGATACTGCCCCGCTTCCGACCAGTTCTTCCCGCCCAACGCACCGCCGCAATCGGCTGGAGACCTGCAAGAACACCTTTTGTCGGATGGCATTGTTGAATGCGAACCAGCCACCCGCTATTCTCTTCATTTCAGCATCACCAGTATCCGACGTAATTGGTGCTTTGGGTGTACGCGTTTATTTGGCTTGAAACCGGACAGCCGCAACGGGATTCGTCGCGCCTGGACCGCGCAGTTCTAATGGTTCAAAACGAAGAGGATAACAGTATGGAAATGTCAGACCTGGCGTGTGATCACGGCCTCGAGGAAATCAGATTGACGAATCTCGAGAGCGTCTACTGGAACCGGTCGACACCGGCCCTATACGAGAACTGCATCCGCCAGTCCGAGGGGCATATCGGGCATCTCGGTCCCCTTGTCGTTCGCATGGGGCAACACACCGGCCGGGCGGCGAAGGACAAGTACGTCGTCGATCACCCAGAAAGCAGCAAGGACATCTGGTGGGGCAAGATCAACGTAAAGTACTCGGACAAGTGCTTCGACAACCTCCACCGTCGCATGTGCTCATACCTTCGCGGCAAGAAGGTCTTCGTGCAGGACTGCTATGCCGGGGCGGACGAGCGTTACCGACTCCCCGTACGGATCGTGACGGAGTTCGCATGGCACAGTCTCTTTGCGCGCAACATGTTCATTCAGCAGCCGCGTGATCCCGAGGGGATTCGGAACTTCCGGCCCGGATTCACGGTGCTGCACTGCCCGGACTTCCACGCCGATCCCGACATGGACCAGACGCGCAGTGGTACGTTTGTCGTCGTCAATATCGCCCGCAAGCTCATTCTCATAGGTGGTAGCGCATACGGCGGTGAGATCAAGAAGTCGATCTTCTCCGTCATGAACTACCTCCTGCCCGGTCGCGGCGTCCTGTCGATGCATTGTTCGGCCAACGTCAGCAAGAACGATTCGGATGATGTGGCCATCTTCTTTGGCCTGTCCGGAACCGGAAAGACGACCCTGTCGGCCGATCCGAACCGGCTGCTGGTGGGGGATGATGAGCACGGCTGGTCGGATGACGGCGTCTTCAACTTCGAGGGCGGCTGCTACGCCAAAGTCATCAACCTGTCCATGGAGGCGGAGCCGGAGATTTACGAGTGCACCAGGAAGTTCGGAACGATCCTGGAAAACGTGACCATGGATCCCGCAGAACGCTCGATCGATCTGGACGACGGAACCATCACAGAGAACACCCGCGCGTCGTACCCGCTGACTCATCTTCCCAATATCGTACCTTCGGGGATCGTCGGACATCCGCGCAACGTCGTGATGCTGACGGCCGATGCCTTCGGAGTCCTTCCGCCGATCGCCAAGCTGACGCCCGAGCAGGCTATGTATCACTTCATAAGCGGGTACACGGCCAAGGTGGCCGGCACCGAGGCGGGTATCACCGAGCCGATGGCTACCTTCAGTGCGTGCTTCGGCGCCCCCTTCATGGTCCGGCATCCCTCGGTTTACGCGAAGTTGCTCGCACAGAGGCTGAAGGAACATCAGACCGACTGCTGGCTGCTCAACACAGGTTGGTCCGGGGGACCGTATGGTGTCGGCTCGCGCATGAAGATCAAGCTGACTCGGGCTCTGCTCGATGCCGCCCTGAGCGGTGGGCTAACCAACGTCTCGATGGAGGTCGATCCCTACTTCGGCTTCCAGGTCCCGTCCGAGGCGCCTGGCGTTCCCTCCAACGTGCTCGATCCTCGCCGGACGTGGAGCGATCCGAACGCGTACGACGAGCAGGCGAAGAAGCTCGCTCGCATGTTCCAGGAGAACTTCGAGCAGTTCAAGCAGGGAACCCCGCCCGAGGTCATAGCGGCTGGCCCGTGCACGGACAGCTCGGCTGCCCGTGCGGCCGTTACAGCACGGTAACAGGGCGGAGATTAGAACCTGTTCCGTACCACGCGGTGTGTTTGCGCGCGGCTAGGGAGATCACCCGTTCCACGGGTCTTTGCGCGAACGCCGTTTCGTGCTCAAAAGAGCGTCGTGGAATGCACGGGACAGCCGCGCGTCATGCTCAACCAGGGTGAGTACCTCGATAATGCAGATGAAGAACTCCTGGAGGA
The DNA here is from genome assembly GCA_030622435.1 of Planctomycetota bacterium. Classification (GTDB taxonomy): domain Bacteria; phylum Planctomycetota; class Phycisphaerae; order UBA1845; family UBA1845. The sequence continues at coordinate 9,226 of JAUXGE010000011.1, read as the reverse complement.
TTCCCTGGTGACGGCGTGACGCACGGAGCCCCGGCTTGCCGTGCGGACCGCAGGGCGGTCGATGCCGAGTCGTATACGCCGACGGTTTCACCGATTTCACCGCAAGATGGGTGGCCACCTCATCAGAGGTACGGCACATGGTGATTCGCGTCCCCCACGGCTGAAGGGGCTGTCGATTTAGTGCAATCCGCCCTCACGAGAAGACACTTTCCTAGGGTATCAGGACACAAAGTACCCTCAAAATGCCTGTCGATTTAATCCAAACCGATTAAATCGACAGCCCCTGAAGCCATGGGACACCCAACCCATCGTTTAGCGCCACCCCGTGGGTGGCGTCTCTCCTGGGCAGCGTCTTGATATAGAGTGTAGGCTGACCACCGTGTCGGCCGAGCGACTTCACTACACCTCACGATTTCCCATCCGGGCGTCTTCGTAACGGAACATCTGGTGTAAACCAGGATCATGGCGAAGCCGATGAGACGAGCGCGGGCTTGCAGTATTGCCCTGCCTGTTATCGGGAGTTCACATGAGCGTCCAAATGGCTGAGGACAACAGAGTTGTTGTGGCAAAAGTCCTGGCATCCGTCGGAGAGATCGCCACACTACCCGAGGTGACCGCCAAAATCTTCGAGGTAGTCGAGGATCCCGAAGGAACCGCCGGGGAGTTGAAGGAGTTGATCAAACGCGATCCGACTCTGTCCGCCAAGATTCTGAAGCTTGTCAACTCGGCCTTCTACGCGTTGCACGGGCGGGTGTCCGACATCAACAGAGCGATCGTCCTGCTCGGGCGCTCGGCCGTCAGGAACATGGCCATTGCAGTCTCAATCGCACACATGTTCAAAGGTAAACAGGAGCCTGAATCCGTAAGCTCCAGCGACCTCTGGAGACACTGTTTTGCCGTTGCCGTTGCCGCCAAGAAGATGGCGTTCATTGTTGGCGGTCCCGTTGACGCAGATGAACTGTTCCTGGCGGGATTGATCCACGACCTCGGGCTGATCGTGGAACGGCAGGCGATGCCGCAAGAGCTGGCCGAAATATGCCGTCGATATGACAACGGCGAAGGCGATTTCCTCAAGCTCGAACGGGAGATCATCGGCGCGACACATCAGGATTTCGGCTACGCACTGGCCACACAGTGGCGATTCCCGGATCACCTCCGAGCCGGCGTCGGTTTCCATCATGGCCCGGGTGGGCTAACCGGCGAATACCGGTACGTGGCAACGATCCTCCAGTGCGCCGACACCCTCTGCTGCCGGGATGGGTTCGGCTTCGGTTTGACGGCGCGAACTCAGGAGTTCGCCCTGGAGCTGCTTGACTCCGAGGAGATTCCAGCGGATATGCTGGTCCAGGTTCGTGATGGGTTGGGGGCGTACATCGAAGAGGCCGAACTCATTCTCGGTCTCAATTGCTAGTCGGGCAACTCGTCCGGGCCTCGCGTATAATGGAGTTGGCAAGGAAACGTTGACCGGTGGGTTGCGCCCCGGGACAATGTTCCTTCAAAGGAAGCTTGATCATGACGCTACTCGACGTTCAGTGCCCCACAGCCCAGACAGATGACGAACGTCGGCGTCCCGGCGCGGAGTCAATCAAACGCTCGTTCGTCTCGCATATTGCATTCACTCAGGTCAAGGTCCCGGGCTACGCGACACCAAGGGACCGGTATGTCGCCCTTGCCATGGCCGTGCGTGATCGGCTCATCGAACGGTGGATCGCAACACGCAATGAATATTACAGCCATCCGGAAACGAAGCGGGTCTACTACCTCTCCCTCGAGTTCCTCATCGGGCGGACGCTCGGGAACAGCCTGATCAATCTCGGAATGTACAACGAATGCTTCCAGGCACTGAACGACCTCGGGCATAATCTCGAGGATGTTCGGGAACTGGAGGAGGAAGCAGGCCTGGGAAACGGAGGCCTGGGGCGCCTGGCAGCCTGCTTCCTCGATTCCATGGCGACACTCGAGTTGCCCGGGTACGGGTACGGCATACGGTACAACTACGGAATGTTCCACCAACGGATCCGCGATGGGCGGCAGATCGAGGAACCCGATGACTGGGCGCGGCTCGGAAACCCGTGGGAAACTCCCCGTCCGGAGCACGCTTTCACCGTGCAATTCTACGGGCGCCCCGAAACCTACACTGATGAACACAACCGCCGCAGGCACCGGTGGGTCGGCACACACGACGTCCAGGCGCTGCCATACGACATGCCGGTACCGGGATATCGGAACAACACGGTCAACACCCTGCGACTCTTCGCGGCCCGATCCACGAACGAGTTCGACCTGGACTATTTCAACCACGGCGATTACGTGCGCGCCTGCGAGGACAAGGCGCTCACCGAGAACATCACCAAGGTCCTGTACCCCAAGGACGACTCCGTGCAGGGCAGGGAACTGAGACTCAAGCAGGAATACCTTCTCGTATCCGCATCCCTCCAGGACATACTCGACCGCTTCACCAAGCAACATGACGATTGGAATCTCCTGCCCGATCGCGCAGCCATCCAGCTCAACGATACCCACCCCGCACTCGCAATACCCGAGCTGATGCGGCTGCTCATGGACCAACATGGGCTGGAGTGGAACGAAGCGTGGAACATCACCGTTCGCACGTTTGCCTACACCAACCACACCGTCCTGCCCGAGGCCATGGAGACCTGGCGCATCGCGCTGTTCGGGAACCTGCTTCCCAGGCATCTTCAGATCATCTATGAAATCAACCGGCGGTTCCTGGATGACGTCGCCGATCGCTACCCGGGAGATGGCGATCGCCTGGCGCGCATGTCCCTGATCGTGGAAAAGCACGAGCCGAGGGTGCGTATGGCTCACCTGGCGATCGTCGGCAGCCACTCCGTCAACGGCGTCTCGGCGTTGCACACGCACTTACTGACCGAACGCGTCTTGCGGGACTTCCACGAGTTTTACCCTACCCGGTTCAACAACAAAACGAATGGGGTAACGCCGCGGCGATGGCTCAAGAAAGCGAACTCCCCACTCGCCTACCTTATCAGTGATGCAATCGGCGACGGTTGGGTCACCGACCTCGATCAGCTCCACGGCCTCATCCCGCTCGCGGACGATCCTGAGTTTCAGTCGCAATGGCGGGAGATCAAAAGGCTCAACAAGGAAAGACTCGCGGCCTATGTGGGGAAGAAGCAGAACCTGACCTTGGATCCGAGCACGATGTTCGACTGCCAGGTCAAGCGCATCCACGAGTACAAACGCCAGTTGATGAACATCCTGCACGCGATCACCCTCTACAACCGGATCAAAACGGGGCGCGGGGATGAGGTCGTCCCACGGACGGTGCTCCTGGCGGGCAAGGCCGCGCCTGGTTACTACCAGGCCAAGTTGATCATCAGGCTGGCCTGCGCCGTGGCGAACGTCGTCAACAACGACCCGCAAGCAAGAGGGCGCCTGAACGTTGCCTTCCTGGCCAACTACAGGGTATCGCTGGCCGAGTACATCATGCCCGCCGCCGAACTCTCCCAACAAATATCCACTGCCGGCATGGAGGCCTCCGGAACCGGGAACATGAAGTTCGCACTCAACGGCGCATTGACCATCGGAACGCTCGACGGTTCCAACGTCGAGATGCTCGAGGAGATCGGCGAGGAAAACATCTTCATCTTCGGCCTGACGACCGAACAGGTCGAGGCACGCAGGGCGTCCGGACACAATCCTCGGGACTACTACGAGAGCAACCAGGAACTCCGGACTGTACTCGATCAAATCCGGGACAACCTGTTTTCGCCGAATGAACCCGGCCTTTTCCAGCCCCTTGTGGATGCCTTACTCCGCCACGGTGATTACTATATGGTCCTGGCCGACTTCGCCGCCTACCTCCAGTGTCAGGATCGCGTGAGCGATGCCTATCGCGATCAGAAGGAATGGAACCGGATGTCGATCCTGAACACCGCGAATATGGGCAAGTTCTCCAGCGATCGAACGATCCGTGAGTACGCCGAGCAGATTTGGAACGTCAAGCCGGTTCCCGTACCGCATCGATGACGCTTCCAGGCTTCTTGGCCGCTGATCGGCGTAGCGGTAGGCGCCAGGCCTACTGACATCGAATGCCGACAAGCGTGCCCTCTGACACGGTTGGCTGCATTGAATCCCGAGCTGCTACGTGGGAATTCGCACAGTACAGTGCATAATCGGGCAGCCCCGGATGCTCCCTTGAGGCCTGCGTAAGAACCTGTCTGAGCATCGTCCTCCCTCGAGACTCATGCTATGATGCCGTCGAGGAGGTGCGCTTGTCGCGTGCCCTCGCGTTCGATCTTCCTGCCCGGGCGGATTCCGGGTTCCCGTGTCGGATGCGCTCGGCTCACCCGGTATGGATCATCAGGAAAGACCGCGTTTTCGTTTAGTGGCTGTAGCGCCGTCCCTCGTGGGCGACGCCTGATTCACACATACGCCACCGACCAGGGGTGGCGTTGTGTGAAGTCGAAGAACGCTGTAGACCATGAAGCATCTAAGCGTCGAGACCTTCCGACTCGGGCTCCACAGCCTCTGGGTTCACAAGCTTCGCTCGCTGTTGACATCGCTGGGAATCATCTTCGGCGTCGCCGCCGTGATCTGTATGCTGTCGATCAGCGAGGCCGCCTCGGCTGACGAGATGAGGATGATCGAGTTGCTCGGCACCAGGAACATCATCGTAAATTCCATCAAACCCTCACAAGCAACCCAAACCTCGCAAAGCAATGCGAATCTGATCGAATACGGCATCACTCGCGATGACGTCGCCATCATCGAAGCGACAATCCCATACGTTCAGCACGTTATCCCGCTCAAGACGGTCTCGTACGGGGCGCGGTATGGGGAACACAAGGCGCCGCTGAACGTCGTCGGCACCACCCCCGAGTTCTTCGACGTCGTGAATGTGAACGTGGTGCGCGGCCGACCTCTCACGAGCCAGGACCTTGCCGACAAGACAAACGTCTGTGTAATCGGCGAAAACGTGCAGCGAAAACTCTTTCCGTTCAAGGATCCTCTCGGCGAGACGATCCTCGCCGAGCGTTTTCCGTCGGCAGTCCCCTTTGAGGTCGTTGGAATTCTGGAGGAAGTGCAAACCGCCGGCGCACCGGCGCGCGGGGTCGAGGAGCGAAACTTGAATCGTGAGGTTCTCGTACCCTTCTCGACGGCGGCCAGCCAGTTTGGCGAAACGAACATTCGAAGAGCCGCCGGCTCGCGCGAGATCGTCAAGATGCAGTACTCGGGGCTTTACATTGCTGCCGACGAGCTGCAATACGTCCTCCCGGTTTCGAGGATGATCCAACAGGTGTTCCAGCAAAACCACGAGAAGCGCGACTACGAGGTGAAGGTCCCACTCGCCCAACTCCAGCTCGCCGAGAAGAAGGAACGCAACAAGAAGCTGACCCTCGGGTTCATCGCCGGCATATCCCTTCTGGTCGGCGGTATCGGGATCATGAACATCATGCTCGCTACCGTCACTGAGCGAACGCGAGAGATTGGCATCCGTCGCGCACTCGGCGCCCGACAACGACACATCGCCGTCCAGTTCCTGATCGAAACCGTAGTCCTTTCGACAATGGGTGGCCTCGTGGGCGTCATCCTTGGCGTCGTCGGCGCCCGCCTCGTAACGATGCTTGCCGACTGGGAGACGATCGTCAGCTTCTGGTCGATTGCGGTCAGCTTTGGACTTTCGGTCCTTGTGGGCATCTTTTTCGGCATGTATCCGGCAGTCTCCGCCGCCAGGCTTGACCCGATCGAAGCCCTTCGGCGAGAGTAGCGACAGGACACTTGGTGCCAATAACCGACCTGTGTTTGTCGTAACATGCATTTTTGGGACGTTTTCGGCGATTGGCAGCAGTGGATTTGTCTTTGCACGATCCGTGTTGTATAATCTGAATGGCAAGTTGGTCCCCCCCCGCCGCTGAGTCTCCCCAGCCGAGGTTGGCGTACACTATCGGTACATGTGCTGTTTTCGGCACATGGTGGTGTGGTTGCGCGATTCTCCGGCAGAGAACGCGGTCAACCGCGTCCGTGGAGCGTAGTAAGAGATGAGGCCTTTTATGGGTACTAAATCCTAATAGGCCCCCAGAAGGAACTGAAGCGGAAGGAGTTAGACCGATGGCCACGCAAATGATCAACGTCGGCATGGCGAAGACCGTGCCCGTCGCGTTGCCCGCGGCCAAGCCGCCGAGTTACCAACTGATCGACGCGTTGTCGGCTGAGGATCAGGTCCTGCTGACCAAGCTGCTGACCGAACCTACGGACTTTGTGGATCACTCGGAGTTCGGCAAGCGGTCAACAGAGATCAAGCTGTTCGGTGGTCCGGCGAAGCTCGTGTCCCGATCAGCGACGCGGTTTGCGGAGTCGGCGGATCCGATATCGGACGCCGTGGCAGCCGGTGAGCGGGTGCCCGCCCTCTCCTACGAGCAGGAAGCTCACATATTCATGCGCTTCAACTACTCCCGATACCGCGCCGCCGAAATCCTACTCGAGCACAGCGGCAAGAAGCTGACCGCCCCTGCGACCCGCCGGCTCCTGGCTTGGGGCCACCGGATGCTAGGCACGCGGAGCATCATCGTCCGGTTGAACATGCCGCTCGTGCTGGCGATGGCAAAACGCACACGGCTGACCAACATCGACTTCAACGAAATGATCAGCGAGGGCAACATGGCGTTGCTCCGGAGCGTCGAGAAGTTCGATTGCTCGCGGGGTTACAAGTTCAGCACCTATTCCTGCCGGGCGATCCTCAAGGCGTTCTCGCGTGTGGCAATGCGCGCCAGCCGCTATCGCGGCCAGTTCCCCACCGAGTTCGATCCTGGGATGGAGCGGAGCGATTTCATCGAGACACGCAGGGAAGTGGTCGAAGAGGACTGCGTGGACGAGTTGAAGGACATTCTCTCCCACAACCGTGCGGAGCTCAGTGATGTCGAACGCACGGTGATCCGGGAACGCTTCGCCCTGGGCTGGAATGCCAATGGCACGGCACCACTACCGAAGACGCTCGAACAGGTCGGCCTGATCATCGGGGTGACCAAGGAACGCGTCCGGCAGATTCAAAACAACGCCCTGCGCAAGATCCGTCACACGCTGGAGGATCAGTACCTGGCCGCTTAGCCTCTTGAAAAAGGCTCTTTCTTTCATGTAGCACGGGCTTCCAGTCGGTGAAAACGCAGGCTGGAAGCCCGCGCCACTATTTCCTCAACAGGATGTTATTTGCGACCGGCGTTCCATACGAACGGCACTCGGACTCTACGGGTGCCGACTCTGCCGGTGGTAGGCGTAGTCTGCTTCGGTTTCTTAGGTTCCTCCCCCGAGTCTTTCGACCCGACACAGCAAGGTTGAAGCCAGGGCAACCGTCGTTATTGGCTCGACTTGGACAGAAGTGCTCGAAGCCACAGGCGAGCCGCGTCGTTGGAGAAATGAACCCGGCGGTTTCGATTAGGGACACAGATCCTCCGGTGCGGGGCCATCAAACGGGTACCCGGCACCGAGGAACGCATCGATCAGATATGTCACATCCGTGATGTTGATATAGAGATCCGGCAGGTTCGGTTCGAGATCGCATCGATGCTTGAGGGGCGCACCTTCCAGGTTCTTGAACTTGTCGAGAACCGCAGTCGCATCCGTAGTGATATTCACGATGCCGTCGGGAGGCCCGCATGGCTGGGTCGTGCAGTCGCTGACCACATCACACCACATGCTGGTCGATACCGTGAGCGGTGCTGAATAGACACTCTCGAGGGAAGGGTCACAGACTTCGTCGATGACTTGCAGCTCGTAGACAGCGCCCGGTACAATACCCTTGCCGTAAACGTGCACCGCCCCCAGTGTGCTCCAGTCCGTGTAATGCGGCTCGCATCCGAGCCTGGACGTTTGGAACATCAGGTTCGGTATGCCCGGCGCAGGCCCGCAGGCATTTTCGAAGGGGAAGTTGTCGCCGGAGTTTTCGCACGTGTCCATGGGTTCGCTCACCCACATGGCCTCCCCGTTCAACCAGTCCAAAGGAGCAGGAAGCTCGGCGAACGTGACCCGGACGGCCACACGCTGCCCGGGATGTCCGCCCTCAAACGATACGAACCGGCTCTTGGGCATGACGGTCTCTTCGGGCTGCGGAGGCTCGATAGAGACGCAGGCCTCACACGGTGCGGGGCAGCCATACGTTCCACCCGTGTACGCGGCCTGAACATAGGCTACATCCTCGGCATCGATCTGCCGGTTCGGCGTGCAACCGGCCACATCGAGGTTCTCCACGGTTGTGCCTTCGAAGATGCCCTGAACTCCATTGTACACCAATGTGACATCGTCGATCTGTGCATGGCCGTCGTTGTTTACATCCCCCCAGGCCCACGTGGTTGACAGGACAGAGGCCGACAGGAATCCGGTGCCCTCGGGCCGACAATCCGCTTGGACGGCATATGTCGTGCTCGGAACGATCTCAGAACCGGTCACGTGGACTGTGCCCCATTCCGCGGGAGTCAGGAAGATCGGTGCCCCGTCCAGCGAGCCGTCCGCTTGCACGTACACCGACACACACGAGAGCGCCAAATCCGACGACACCGCGTTGACAAGCAAGGCCACAGGATCATCGCCGTACGCCGGGGTGACGGCCAGGTATCGGCAGCCCTCCGCCTCCACAACGGGAGTGTAGCACCCACCGCAGTTGTCGTTGCCTTCATCGCACGAGGTTGGATCTGGGCATGGGTTTCCGGGGCTCACACAGCCGATACCGAACTCACATATCTCGACACCGTTGCAGAACGACCCGTCGTCACATTCCGGGGGAACACCCGCAACGCATTCCGTACCTTGGCACGTTTCCACTCCGGTGCAGAACTCGCCGTCGTCACAGTCGTCATCGGTCTCACACTCGTTAACCTCGACACCGGCAGGTGAACCGAGAGGCCCGGTGATTATCAATCCAACCGTTTCCGCGTCGATAATCTCGGTCTCAGTCCATTGACCGGCCTCTGCAACGATCTGCACCACGCCCGTTCCGCCACCGACCGCCTGGAAACGAAAAGTCGTAATCAGCAAACCCCCCGTCGTCGCAACGGCCGGGTCGTTGGGAGCGGGCATCACGAGTGCCTGATACAGCGCGTTTCCGTCGAGAAACGTATCATTCAGTCCATCGATGGCAGAGTCGTCGGGGAAAGTGGAGATCATCCAGGAGTAGGGCCCGTTGTCGATGCGGTCCAGCAACTCGATGTGCGAGGCATCCCAAACCAGGATGACATTGACGGCTGCGATCGGC
>JAUXGE010000395.1 GCA_030622435.1 Planctomycetota bacterium | reverse complement strand
GAAGTCGTCTCAACACGCCAACGACTCGCAAGCGGCGATAAGGTCCCTGGGCTGCCATCCGACCCCGCCGGACCAACCATAATGAAAATGAATATACCAAACGAACCCATGTGAAAGTGTGACTGGAACCGCCCGCCCCTGTCGCAACCGAAAGCCTTGTAGGTCGGGTCAGCAGACGTGTATAGCATGTGGCGAGGTAGGATCAGTACCGCGACAGTCATGGAGCGGTCCATGGGGCCTGGATGGCCAAGGCCACTTGTCTCTGCCGGTCCTAATCTTCACGGTACGACGTTTCCCGTCCGTGAATCCCGACGTAGACCACGCTAAACAGATACGCACATACAACGCTTGATACAACGAGGACGGCTCGAACGCCATCGCCGACTACAGCGAGGCGGCGGGCGGCATGCGCCTGTAGTGTCGCGATCTCGTCGTCTATACTCTTCCCGCCACCGCGTCCGGTGCGTGCAGACCCTCCCGAACCAGGGCGGCCCGCACCTCGTGGGCAACGGTCTCCAAGTCGTCAAGCGAAAGGTAGGGACACATCGGCAACGACAAGAGCTGATCGCAGAACGTCTCAGTGTGCGGGACGGGTGTCGGAATCACGCAGCCTCGCTCGAACGCCACCTGCTTGTGGATCGGAACGGGATAGTGGATGCCGACCTGGATACCCTGCTGAATCAGATGTTGGAGCACCTCATCACGAGCCTGACACCGGACGACGAACAGGTGATACACATGATCCAGATCAGGCACCTCGGTCGGCAGAACCAGGTCCAGATCCTCCAGCAACTCCAAGTACTGCGAGGCCAGCCATCGGCGGGTAGTGTTCCACTCATCCAGCGAGCGCAGCTTCACGCGAAGCACGGCCGCCTGAATCGTGTCGAGCCTGCTGTTGAACCCGCGGATCGTGTGACGGTACTTCACCGTCGATCCATAGTTCCGCGCGGCCCGCACCCATTGTGCCAGGCTGTCGTCATCAGTGACAACGGCACCACCGTCTCCCAGAGCACCAAGGTTCTTACCCGGGTAGAAGCTGAAGGCGGCCGCATTCCCCAGACTCCCGCAACGGCTTCCCTTGTAGCGCGCCCCATGCGCCTGGCACGCATCCTCGATAACCAGCAGGTCATGCTCATTGGCGATCGCCTGGATGGTGTCCATCTCCGCGGGCTGACCGTAGAGGTGAACGGGCATGATGACCTTGGTTCGCGGCGTGATCGCAGCGGTAATCCTCCGTGGGTCGAGATTGTACGTCTCCGGGTCGTGATCGACCAGCACGGGCGTCGCACCCGTCTGCTGAATAGCCATCGCCGTGGCGACGAAAGTATTGGCGGCCGTGATCACTTCGTCACCACGACCGATCCCATGCCCCTTCAATGCAAGTGTCAGGGCATCGAGCCCACAACCGACCGTGATGCAATGCTTGACCTCACAGTAGGCGGCAAACTCCTCCTCGAAGGCCTCAACTTCGGACCCGAGAATGAAATCGCCCCGATCGAGTACACGCTCGATCGCGTCGCGGACCTCGTCGTACAGTTCCTCGTGCTGTCGTTGAAGGTTTACCAGCTGAATGGACACGGTCGATAATCTCCTTCACTGCGGGCGCCGCTCACGTACAAATCTCCATAGTGCTGGGGGCGGCGGACGGCGCCCATTGCCCCGATGCCTTACTGTCCCACATACGCCGACGATCCGTACGACGCGGTGCAGTGCCGCGCACAGACAGGATCGATCGCAGAGCCTGCAGATTCACCTTGACATCCGACATACTTCGCATTCGCAAGAACCGGCGCAGAAGGTAACCCGGCCTGAGGTAGAAAGAACGGTAGGCCACCTTGTACAGACGGTTGAGTTCATCATTCGAGATCGTGGGTAGATCCATTACCGAATTGGCAAGATCGTATTCGCGCCAATCGAGAGTCCGCAGGTATCCGTTTCGCCTGGCCCAATCGAACATCTGCGTGCCCGGGTAGGGAGTCGTAATGTTGAACACCGAGATATCCGCATCGAGCCGCTTTGCGAACTCGATCGTGCGGCGCAGACTCTCCACCGTCTCGCCGGGGTTTCCGAACATGAAGGCCGCACGGACTTCGATGCCGGCCTCTTTGACCATCCGGACGGCACGCTCCGTACGCTCGATGTCGATGGGCTTGCGAATGTTCTTCAGAATCTGCGGATCGGCCGATTCGATGCCGAACAGGATCTGATGGCAGCCGGCACGTTTCATCTTGGAAAGCAGAGACTTACTCACACAATCCGTTCGTGCAAAACAGGACCAGGTCAGGTCGAGACCCCGCTCCACCATCAGATCGCACATTCGGGCTACGTTCTGTTTGAAGATCGTGAATGTATCGTCGTAGAAGCTCACCTCACGGATGCCGTAACGCTCCTGGAGCCCCTCCATCTCCTCCACGATCCGCTCCGCCGATCTGGTGCGCAGCGGCGTCTCCGCGGAGTTGCAGAATGTGCACTTGCCGGGGCAACCGCGAGTCACGGTTATGCTGAGGGCGGGCAGGCGCCGATACGCACCGACTGCGGGTTTGTACAACTCGAAGCGAATCAAGTGATATGCCGGGGGCGGCATCGAATCGAGATCCGCAATCGGCTCGGACTGCGGGTTGTGCAGGATCGGGCTGCCGGCTTCGTCACTCCGGTAGGACAGACCGCCGATCGATTCGAGAGGTCGGCCCTCCACCAACTCCACGAGGGACTCCTCGCCTTCTCCACGAATCACGTAGTCGACATGCAGGTCTTGAAGAACCTCATCGGGCAGAGCCGTCGCATGCACACCACCGATGACTACCTTCGATTCCGGTGAGGCCCGCTTGATCATCCCGACCACGCGATGGGCAGGCATGATCTGCGCTGTAACCGCCGTCAAGCCGACCCATGCCGGTCTGTGGCGGCGAACGAACCGCTCCATGTCCTCGAGCCCGAGCTGCTCCGCGTTGGCATCCATAACATGCACGCTACGGCCTCGATGCTCCGCGTAGGCAGCAACGTACAGAAGACCCAGTGGCGGCGACGTGCTCTGGACACCATGCCAGATAGTCCCGTCCTTCGTCAGCCACGGAGGGTTAATCAGAAGGATGTCCAACCAACGTACTCCATCAACAGGGAAACGCGTCCAGACCATGGTTATCGCCGGCGCAGAGGCAGCTGGACCCAACACATATTCGTCGTCCGAAAAACCGCGCGAGTGGACCAAAAAAGGGGCGACATGTCAGCGTGGACGACAACTCTGCAGAGCCGGTTCGTCAGCAACGAGACTGCTTCGATTTGTTCGTGCGGCACGTACTGGTCAGCTACGAAACCCAAAGCCCAGCAGGAATATCGGCCTGAGGATGCTCCACCACCCCACTACAGGTCTCATCTTCGTGTACCCACAAGACCTCGGCGGATAGACCTTCGTGCAGGGCACTTCCCTGTGTCGGTATCCCAGCTTGAGAACCTTCCACAGCAGGTACACCTCGAGCCCGTAAGTGTCGAGCCAGCGCTGGTGCAGTTTGATGCGGGGATCGCCCAGGATCGACAGCTTGAAGGCTCGAAAACCGTTCGTGCTCTCAGTGAGCTTCTTGCCCACGAACAGACTGAGCAGCCAGGGATGCAGCCGCGTGGCCAATGAGCGGTAAACCGGCATGTCGCCTCCGCAACGACCTCCCGACAGGTATCGCGAGCCGATGACGAAATCCTGGTCCGACTCGCATATCGGATCGAGCAGGCGTG